>JAICXY010000032.1 GCA_025934495.1 Candidatus Nitrosocosmicus sp. | reverse complement strand
ATTGAAAGAACTATACAATACATAAAAGATAGAACCATAGAAAGTTTCGATGATTACTTTCCTTGCAAACGAAAGAATTGTAAATTAAAACATGTAACGAACTGGTTGAAACTGTTTGCAGATTATCACAATAAAGAAAAAGTCAAGTGAACAGAGATTATAGTAATAAAAGTAGATAAATAAGGTAGATTTATTAGGTATTTTATAACCATATTCAAATAGTTTAATATAACACTTCATGAATTTTATGCATATGTTAAAGATAGATTCAAAGTCATCTCTAAGTTTATTATAAGTTATAGTTCAATAAGAGAATGGACATAAAGTACAAACCTATAGAAAGGTTATTCTACCTCAAAACCAAGATCCCTAGATTCACAATTGATAAAGATCAAATAAAATCGGCACCGGAGTTATATGGCTCTGGATTGCATTGACTCAAACTAATAAGAATATTCCTGCAACAAGCAGATCAAAAGAGCGAATATGTTAGTAGTACACACATAGAGAGAAATTCCTATACAAAATCATAGATAACATGGAAAACACTGCCTTAGTAGATGATATCTGGATATGGCATCTATCAAGCCCGTCAGTTTCCGAAATAAAACATCATATTCACCCCCCGTATAAGAAAAGATTTATTGAAAGAACAATCAGGTATATCAAAGATATGACTAATGCTTTGAAGATTACTTTTCATGTAAAAAAAAGAAATGTGATCAAAGCATGTTTTACAGTGGATGATCTTTTTGCCGACTATCACAATAAAGAAATAATTCATTAACTTTACAGAGCCTGATAGACTATTTGTTATCATTATATAATGCAATCTGATGGCTCTGCAAATTTAAGAATTTTAGTGGTTTTTAATCAAATAAGGTGGTTTTTACAGATTATTATTGCTTTGTTGCACGATTATTTTAATCGTTATTTGCTAACGTTTTGTTGATAGAATTATAATAGAAAATGTGAAAATTAGATTATCATCGTGCTAAATGGACCATAGTTTTAACAGTATTTCGAATCATACAACAAAGCAGATTCTGAGATAAAAGACTTGTAATGAACATAATTTATCATGCAAATTGAATTTTGTTTGGCCGTAACAATTAAAACATTTACAGAAAGAATTTTTTACCTTAACTTTACAGAGTTGATCTGATAATGACTTTTCTTTATATATTAATTAAATTTTAAATTCAAGTCTTGGCATATTGTTATAAGACCTCAATATATCATTACAAACATGAAACAAAAATTTTCATCAGGAACTAAATGTGAATGTATGTGCCATGGCAAAGCTGGTATCTTGGAATATTGTGGTTATTGTGCTACTTCTCATAGAAAAGTATTCTCTAATCAAAAGACGAGAAGATGACCATTATCTTATACTTTAAGAAGGTTAACTTCTTCCATTAGTTTAAAATTATCAAAAATAATGATTTTTGTCATGTTTTAGATATAAAAAATTCAAGTTTTTTGTAACTTCCATAACAATAACAAATAGTCATCGGTATAAATCCATTATTTGTAAAATTAAACAGCTTTCATTCTTCTGAATGATAGTATTCCCACTATACCTAATGCCAGAGTAGTTATTAAAAGAACACCAATGTTGACAATTAATATATTTTTTCCATCCACACCTAGCATAGATGACCTTAAAGCTTCAACAGCATATGTTGCAGGATTGATACTCGTTAAAATTGATAACCATATTGGAATATTGTCAAGAGGAAATAATGCACCACTAAGAAAATAAAGTGGAAACACTACAAAGCTAACAATTAATTGAAATCCCTCCAAACTTTCCATGTAACTTCCAATAGCTAAACCCAACGAAGTTAAAGCAAATGATAACATTAAAACTATTACAATGAATGATGCTATAGAATAAGGCGTATAATTAACTCCAATAAATACACCAATTCCTAATAAAATAAATGCCTGTATTAATGAAGTAGTCATTCCACCAAAAGTTTTACCTAAAAAGATAGTACTTCTTCTAACTGGTGCAACCATTACGCTTTTAAGAAAGTCAAATTTTCTGTCCCATATGATATAGGCACCAAAAAATACTGAAGAAAAAATAACGGACATGATAACTATTCCAGGAAAAATAAATTTCTGGTAGTCAATATTTGAGGCATGAAATGGTGTGGATACAGTCGATCCCAAACCTCCTCCCAGAACGAATAACCATAGCAATGGTGTAAAAGTTGATGCTACTAATCTGCTTTTTTCTCTTAAAAATACCTTGAATTCTCTTAACCAAATTGCATATATTTTACCTAATTCAAGGTCAAATTTAAAACTCTTGTTGTTATTTTTTTGCATATTGTGCATATCTCTCCATAAAGCCACCTTCGGCACCATCTTTATCATGTTGATCTTCAATATGCCTCCCAGTAAATTTGAGAAAAACGTCATTTAATGTCGGTCTTCTAAAATCCACTGATATTATATGGATTTTGTTGTTTGTGAATTTATCCACATATTTTAAAATAGAAGGCAAATTACGGTTTGCATTATCGACATAAATAGTAATTATCCCTTCATTGTAATTCTCTATTTTGTGTACAAAATCAAAATGTTTTATCATGTTTACAATTTCATCTAATTCACATATTTCATTATATTCAACCTGAATGTTGATTATTTCTCCACCAATACCCTCTTTTAATTTTGAAGGCGAATCCAGTGCAATTATTTTGCCTTTGTCTATAAAACCAATCCTGTTACACAAAAGATCTGCTTCTTCCATATAATGTGTTGTCAATATTATAGTAATTTTTTCCTCATTTACCAATCTTTTAATGTATTTCCACATTACCTCTCTACTGCCTGGATCAAGACCCAATGTAGGCTCATCTAAGAAGATTACCGTTGGTTTATGTAATAGCCCTCTTGCAATTTCAAGGCGCCTTCGCATTCCCCCTGAATATTTTTTAACTTGATCATTTTTTCTGTTTGTTAATCCTACTAATTCTAATACATCTTCTATTCGCTTTTCTCTTATATTAGATGGAACATTGTACAATAATGAGTGAATTTTTAAGTTTTCATATCCAGTAAGAATATCATCACTACTTGGTGCTTGAAAAACAATGCCAATGCTGGACCTGACTTTTGAAGAATCGCTTATTATATCATATCCATTTATTGTTGCAGTTCCAGATGTAGGCTTTATTAAAGTTGCAAGAATATGAATTAAAGTAGTTTTGCCAGCGCCATTTGGACCCAAAAGACCAAAAATTTCATTATTATCAATCTTGATATTTATATTATCAACAGCTATCAGGTTTTTATATTTTTTAAATAAATTTTTTATTTCTATCAATATTTAATACTAGATATTATCATTTTAAAAAATTTAAGTTTAAACTACAATTGATTTCATAGGGATAATTAAATACGTATATTAAAGTCAGTTTTACAAAAAGTAATTTAAAAACTCCCCTTGTACCTTTTATTTAACAATAGGAATGGATATTAATTGATATCATATCTCTTTAAATTAATAACCGAAAAAATTTGAAATATAGATAAATGGAGATGTTAATATTGTATATATCAATTTCAATATTTCTTCTATCCTTAATCTCTGAAATTTGATATCTTTTATTATACAACCACCTCATCAGTTTTTTTCTCTATTTCTATTAAAATATATTCTAAATCTTTTTCAAGGTTTTTTAATTCCTTGAGGGATAATGAATCTATATCTATACCCTTATAATAAAATCTAGAATTTGTCATAAGGGAACCAGGTATTTCGATTTTAAAGAAGGTATTATCTTTATAATCTTCCTCTTTGGTGGTATGGTTACTCGCATTAGGGAATTTTACATTAATTTCTGATCGATAAATTGCAATTTTGTTAAAATCTATATTTAAGTAGTCTTTGATTCTTGTAAGAATTTTTTGACGAGATTTATAATTTTCATCAATTTTTTTATTAATTCTATTCCTGAAATCTTTTAACTGCATTTACACAAAATTTATTTTGTGTTAATAAATATCTTATTTTATTGGAGCTCTGAGATACAATTAATTTATTTTAGTAGTAATGATCAATTTAATATTAGTAAGAATTATGATATTTAAGAAATTTTATTTTGATACTTAAATAAATACCCCCATTTAATTATATAATATTTTTTAAAGTATCAGATATGCGATACATTACTCACCAATTACTTTTATCAATACTTTTTTATTTCTTTGTCCATCAAATTCACCATAGAATATCTGCTCCCAAGGACCAAAGTCAAGTTTTCCTTTAGTTATGGCGATGACAACTTCTCTCCCCATAATTTGGCGTTTAAGATGTGCATCTGCATTGTCTTCACCAGTATCATTATGTCTATATTGTTTTATTGGATAGTGAGGTGCAAGATGTTCCAGCCATTTTTCAAAATCCTCATGCAAGCCATCTTCATCATCATTTATAAAAATACTGGATGAAATATGCATAGTATTTACCAAACAAAGACCCTCCTTAACTCGGCTTTCTTCAATAATTTGTCTTACTTGTGAAGTGATATTTACAAATTCATGTTTCGAATTGGTTTTAAAATTAAGATATTCGGTTTTAAATTTCAATTATCAAAGAAATAGAAAGAAAATATTATTCTATATTCTTAACTCTTATCATCGCCATTTTAAATTCATTCATTTTTAAAATCGGATACACGTTAATTATTACTAAAGCTAATTTTAGTTATATAGGTTTTAATAAGAATTAAATTATCGATTTGGGATTTTATAAGTATATTCTTTTAGAAAAGGTTATGTTTATGCATAATTAAAGTTTACAATTTTATTAAATTTTCATATAATGAAAATAATTGTGGATAGCCATAGGATCTTATTGCAATCAAGTCATTATGAGGATAATTTTTAAGGAATATTTTAGATATTTTCTCAAATACTTGTTTTTCTTCATATGTGGATTCATGCTTGTCATTATTGTTATTATTATTGTTAGTTTTTTTAAATAATTCTATTGCTATTGTCCACCAAGATATATCTTTGTTTTTATCAAGCATTATAGTGGATAATTCTATGGAACAATCAGCCTTAGAGATATCTTCCTCTAATACCAAAAATTCTTTTCGATTATTTGAAATTTTATAAAGGATTTTTTGCCTTTTTTTATTTAATTTTATCCACGGATGTTTATTGTTTTTATCTATATAAAGTTGAATTTCTTTTGATGCGTTAAGCTCTTCAAGATTCCAGCAAATCCAATCTTCTACATTCCCTACCATGTCTATATTTTTTAAATTCAGTTTTATGGGAAATGTGTTTTTACGCCATTTAATAACAAAAGTGTCATTTCTGAATTTTATACTTGAATAGGTAACTTCTGGATTAAAAAGATATATATCTTGATAGGAATCGATTACTTCTGTACTATTTCCTTCGTTTTTTTTAAATTCTTTTTTAAACCACCTATTAATTTCTTCAGGAACTTTATCCTGAAAAAACCATCGTAATTCTAAAGTCATAATATTTTTTTATGATTATAACAATATTAAATGTATTAGATAAAATATTCTACTTGCTAATTTTACAAATGTATGGTCCTGTCCTTTATATTACATAATTCTTTCAATGATGCTCTTTTAAGCGGAATGTAGAATATGTTTGAGTTTTAAAAATTGGCAAGCTTGATAGAAATACCATGAACTACCATCTGCGGCATCAGATGGTAAACATGTTTATCGACGATATCAGATGCGATACCAGCTAGAAAGTATTCTTAAAGTACAATTACAATCAATATCCAATATACACTGAAGGTGTTCTATTTCTGGAGTTCATAAAAGAGATAGGATATCCTCCAGCTATAGGTTTTTTCTTAGGTCAACAGTACCTAACGAACAAATGACAAACTTTTGAAAATATTCCATTCTGATATATGTATCCTTTCATTAACTCAAATATATAATGGGATTATTGATTTTAAAATATTTTAATACAAATTCGTTTAGGATAACAACATTGTTACTAAATTAAAAATACAATACTTTTTCACTTTAAATTTAAACCTAATAAAAACAAATTTCAGCATTTAGAAAATATAATTCAAAAATATGTATACTAATTAGCATATGTTATCGAACCTCCCTTAACAGATAGTTTCTCATATCAAGATGGAATATTTTTATTGAAATACCAAAATATATTATTCTTTAAATCTGTAAAGGATGAATAATACTTTAGTACTAATAGATCACGCTTGGCTATAACATATCCCCTATCTCTTCCATTACCATGAACTCTGGTGATGCGGTAGTTGGAAGATATATACCGGTATAAGAGTATCTTTGTTTTCTTCAAAATATCAGATTACCTTCTTTAATTTATAATGAGGAGATGATGCTTTGTCCATAAAAAGATAGCATTTAGGAAATTTAGCATGTATTAGTTAGATAATCAACAAGGAATGTATCTCACCGCCGTTGAAAATATCATACTGTCTTATTGTTGCATCTTCTTATTCTCTATGCCTACGTCTCCAAAAATACAAGAATGTTGGTGCGAGCCTGTTATTCTAACAACAGATCTTTTATTCTCATCAACCCAAACGTGTCTTACAAGAGAATCATAAAAGAGGAATGATTCATCTACATAGATACTATGGTAAAGCCTTTTCTATCCATTTTGTTGTTGTTGTAGCTGCTTATCCACAAGTATCTGTTCTGTAACCTTTTTTGAAATTATCTTTTTCCTCTTAAGATGCAGTATTAACATGTACTTTTCTTGGTATCTTCTTTTGTTTGAAAACTCATTTACGGAGGATACGACGGTATATGTGTATGAATAAATGGATATTTCATTACGCTTTTCTTTACGATTAACTCTTCTTCCACCTGTTTTGTGGTTCTCTAACCATGACTGTTGCTTTCTATTAGTTCTTTCTTAATCTGATACTCTATCTCTTTTCTTCTGATAGTTTGGATGGTCTACCGCTTTTAGGTCTAGGTTTTAATCTATACATCATATCTTTTTAACCAGTCTGAAGCCCAAGCTTTACTTTGATGAAGAAGGTCTCTGACTACCTGAGCGGTTATCTTGTATTGATAAACTATATTGAGAACAAGGAGCATCTTTCCTTTGTTTTTACATCTTATTCGTATTGTAAATCTTTTCAAATGATTCTCGGGTAAGAGTCACGTGAATATATAGGATGATAACAGATTAACTTAGCTAAAAGGATTTATTAATAAAAATAAACCGATGGCAAACGTATAGTTTGGATATATGTCAATTGGTATAATATGGATAAAGCGAAATAAGAAAGTAAGGATTTAAAGTTATGTATAGATTGTTTGAAGAAAACAAAATTTTCGATCGCTTTCTTTTTTTCAGATTCTAGTTTTAGGATTGGATTTGTATTTGATTTTGATTTTTGATACCTATAAAATTATTAATTTTAAATTGACAATTATAAATAAAAAATAAAATTTATCTTATATTTATAAAGTTGATCATAGAAAAAGTATAATGGACGAAACAGACATACGGATATTAAAAAGATTGTTAGCGGATGCTAGAAGTTCATATCGAAAGATAGCATTTGAAATAGGAGTATCACCACCAACAGTACTAAACAGGATATCAAAATTAGAAAAGGATAACACGATAAAATCGTATTCTGCAATATTAGATCATGTAAAGTTGGGATTTGATTTGACAGCAGTGATTGAAATAACTACAATCAAAAATAAAATAATCGAAGTTGAAAAACACATTTCAAAACTTCCAAATGTTTGTGCGGTTTATGACATTACAGGATTGACAGACATGATAATAGTTGTTAAATTTAGGAATCGTAAGGAATTGAGTGATTTTGTTAAAAACGATCTATCGTTACCATATATCGATAGAACCAATACACATATAGTTTTAATTACGGTGAAAGAAGATTTCAAAATATTATAACACTTTTAATATCATTGATATTTTGTTAATATATTATAATAACTATTCATTCCTATTGCGATTAGATTACAATTTGGATTATTAATACTTTTAAATACTCTATTCACATATCCAATTTTTATTGTTTTGTTGCATGATTCTAAATACGGTTAAAGACATATACATCCTTCATACCAATACTATTGAAATTATGACTATTTGTGTCATCTTCTTATTTTAGAATGTTAATGCAAAACGATGTACTGGATCGTATAACAAAGCAATTTTTATACCTACAATAACATTTTGCAATATTTACTTTGATACTTTTAAATTCAAATTGATTTTATAAACCATTAGTCATAATCAAAATATACTAATTTAACTATAACTTTAACACGGTTATCGAAGACTGGAATCACAAAAAATACCAATCAACATCGATAAAGAATAAGTATAATGCAAATGACCTTGTTTAATTATAATTAATTCTTCCTACAACCACAGCATAACTGCAATTTGAATTGCAGGGTCTTTTATTATTATACCGCGAATGCTGAAATTGGGGCTATCGTTATAATCATAGATTTTGCAATTCAAATATCTGCATGCCTTTTTTTAACTCACCAATTCATTTACGATTGGAATCAGTGAACAAATATCAGAGTAATAAAGCTAATCGTTGGATACTATTATACATAAGTTAGAAATTAATAATAGCCTTTTAATTTCTAGTGACCAGAATTTGTCATATTTGGTACTATCTTAATGAAATCATGTATACTGTACTTTTGAGTATTCCTTTTTACATTATTAGTTAAAGATATAATAGGATTTTCCATAGAGAAATTATCCAATTGCTCTATTAATAAGTCATTTTCAAAAATTCTCAAGGTTTCTCTAATTATTTGATAATCCCTCGATGTTAATTTGGTAATAATTGCACCTTCGGCTGCAGTAGTTCCTTCAGGCGAGTAAATAATGCCACCAACCATTCCAGGGCCAAACAGTTCACCAGGCAAACCCAAATTAAGCAGTATTCCTCCTGACATATATAGGCCAGAATTGTATCCTGCACCAAAAGTTATCAATCTTCCCCCTCTAGCCTGGCCCATCGCTCTTTCCATACATCCTTTTCTAATCAAAACATCTACACCGTTACTGAATTTAGTTGCTTGATTGTTTTGACATGCTAGCTCTGTAGCAAATCCGTCTACAATTATTTTTCCTTTATATCCTTTATCTGCCAATCCATTTTCCGCATTTCCCTTAACTATCCAAGTCCCATTAAAATTGCAAAATGCACCAAAAAAATTTCCAACATCACCCTCCACTATTATATCTAATTTTATTGGATTATCAAAGCCAAGTATTCCTATTCTGTAAAGAGCTTTTGGATTTCTTAATATGATTTTAGTTTCGCCATCTCCTATCTTTTTTTTCATGATGGAATTTATCGCTCTTTCCATTATTAGTGGTGAAGTTGCAACATCTCCAAATTTTTCTATTGATGCACGTTTTAAGCCATAAGGAAGTCTTATACCATAATCCTCTTCAAAGGCACGGTTAACACTTTCAAACTGTGTATCTGGATTAGATATCTTTGAGCCAATGTCTTGTACTATTGCTCGAAGTTCATCGATATCTAACGTATAACACATTAACCTTTGTTTTTAACCGTGCCTTTATTAATTTATTTATTAGATCTCGCATAATTAGGATCATTAGGAAAATTTCTAATGAAGAATATACCTTGTTCTGATCAGCAATTTAAAATGTAAATATTACACAATATAATTGATAGGCTGCAAAATTTTGATAGGCGTCTAATTATGCAAGGGATCTATTATATTGTGAAAATTATAGACTTACCTGGAGATGCTGCTTTCACGTACTCATTAGCTCCCACAATATCTAATGCAGATAAATCAGTTGCCATTGCCCAAAATGCCGGATATCCATTTTTTCCAGGATTATAACCTACAATTCCCTTCCGGGTTCCAAATTTATCTCTTATTAATGATAGCGAATGATTTGTGGCGGCAATATATGTAAATGGCCCGTCGGCTTTTTGTATAAATTCATCATGTGCCCTTTGTATATCTCCATGCTTTAATAACTGATCAACAAGAAATACAGCTATGACCTCTGAATCACAATTAGAATAGAAAGGATATCCCTTATTCTCAAGTAAATTCCGTAATTTTGAATAATTTGATATTTCCCCATTATGTACAACTGCTATATCTGGCATAACAGTAGTACTAAATGGATGTGCATTACTTGGATCGACTTTGCTGCTTGTTGCTATTCTTAAATGTCCAATACCATGAGATCCTTTCATTGATTTTATATTATATTTTTTATCAAGATCTTTTACAAGGCCTAAATTTTTAACCAGTTTCATTTCTTTTTCACAACCTATTATAGAAACCCGATTGTCTTCGCTTAATCTAGAAATTAGTTGTACCTGTTCATTTGAAGGTATTGTTGTAGATACTTTTTTCTCTATCAAATCATATTCACCAATTTCCGTAGGAGATTCCATCAAATATGCTAGATTATAGAATAAATCATTATTATGACTATTTATATTATTAAAAATGGCTATTCCTGCACTATCCTGAGCTCGTACCTGTTGGCTTTCCATCATCTGATAAAGCAGAGCACCTATTGAAAAGTTTGGATTATTATGATCTTTTAATATAATTCCACAAATTCCACACATTTGTAATTTTCATTCCTTATCATCTGTGCGTTAATAGCTGTACAACTAGTTCCCGCTTTTTTTCCTTATTCATTTCTATACCTTTTTCACTGGCATATTCATCAATCAGTTCTTCGATTATTTGGCGATATGTTTTATCTATCCCCTCTATGGCAATATCCGCTTGTAAACTTGTCTCAATACTAGAGGTACGTAAATCAGCAGGAGATAGATTATAAAAATCACTGTAGCCTAATGCAGCCGGTACACCTTTAAGTTCTCCTTTGGTAGCTAGAATGTGCCTACAAATCCTGTCGGGTACTGTATGTATGTTGGATGAAATCTCATAATGATTTGCAGCATTCGCAATTAATAAGCTGGTATAGTAGCCGATAATATCTGCACCCAATGCAGCAGATTTTACAATTCTTCCGGTGTTATTAAAGTCCCCTGCAACCATTAAGACAATACCATCATTTTCCCTTCCTGCATAATATTGGTTTATAGCGTACCTTACATCACGTATTACTCTTAATGCATGTTTTCCTTTGTATCTTGCATTATTAGTTATTTTAATAGTATCAGCAATAACCCCATCAGCTCCTGTATCTAATAGCGGTCCAATGTATTTCTGAAAATCATCATCAATTTCTACAAGTATTGGGCCATTAAATTCTCTCCTTATGTCTGTGAGAAATTGTAAAGATTTGTCGTCATTGTATTGTAGCACAAGTCCTTCTGAATCATAATCTTCTACTTTCGCTGATTTTTTATTTATTCGTTTGAAATGTGAGAATTTTCTATTCTTTATTTCATTTTCTGAAATAAGACCTAAATTTGTATTGCTATCAATAGCAAGGCGATCTAATGCAATATGTAAAGACTCTAAAGATGTTTCTTCTATCTTGATAGCATTATCATAAATTATCAGTGGCATAGATAAAACTACCTTATTTAGACATTGTTTTCGGCCTATAGATATTCCAAGATTTATTATCTCTCGGTATGGGTCATATGGTGGTCGTGATAATTGCGCACCTAATGCAGTTATGCTATCCCAAATGTTTATTGTCTTTTCTATTTCTCTTTCTTTATGTTCATTTCTTAATTTGTCATCTATTGAAATATTGCGTGGAGTACCAGTTTCGGCTAATTCTAAGATCGAAGACCTTATGACAAACTTATCTCTGGGATTCAATTTTTTTTACTCCAGAATTTTTTCTCTAGACATTCAATTCCATTCCATGAACATCTATCTGTCTAATTTTATCCTTAATCTGTTTAAAGTAATTCTTATTGTTCGATGATAATCCTGATACCATATTAGATAGTTCATCCGTGGCAAAAAGATCATCTTTGTTAAGGTCTTTAATTCTTTTTTTACCTAATGAACCTACAATATTTTGCAGTTCAACCATTGTCCCCTTAATATAATTAATTATTCTCTTTGCACTGTTTTCTATATCAAGCTTTTCATATGATCCAGTTAGCCCTGCAGGACAGGTATTTGTATAACAGTCTTGAATTAGGGTACACCCCATAGATATAAGAAAACCTGTGCCTATGCCCACTCCATTTGCTCCAAGAGCAATGCATTTTGCAATTCGTTTTGAATCCCAAATACCGCCATGAGCAAGTAATTTAAACTCATTTATCTCTTTATGAGAATAATAATCATTTATTGCATCTTTTCCCATTTTTATCGAAGGTATTGTATTTATTCCAATGATATCGCGAATCTCCCAAGGAGCCGCACCAGTCCCTCCCACATAGCCATCTATGGAGGCAGAATCTGCATAAGATTTAAGTATTATCTTAATATCATCATACGCTCTTGCAGCACCTACCTTTACGATTATGGGTATATTCCAATCAGTAACTTCTCTTAATTCAAGGATCTTGGCAACTAAATCTTCAGGCCCCAAAATATCTAGATGTCTTGAAGGTGAGTGAGCTGACCTATACGGAGGTATTCCACGATTTTCAGCAACAAGCTCTGTTACCTTTGAGCCAGGTAACAGCCCTCCATGTCCTATTTTTGCACCCTGACCTATCTTTATTTCTATTGCATCTGCTTTCAACAGGTAATTAGGATCTTTCCAAAATCTTCCTGATGCATATTGAACTACCAGAGGATAGTGTCTTTGAAAAAGTTGTTCCCTATTTATATTGTCTAAATTGTGCTCCTTAAGTAATCGGTTAGTATATTCAATTATGCTACTATTTTCAATATCCATACCATAAATTTCCCATGGCAGTGCACCTCCTTCACCAGTATTCATTATTACTTTTATTCCATCTTCAGCAAGTTTGTTTAATGCAATATGCAATGCTATTTTTGCAGGAAGCTTTAACGAACCATAGCTCATCCCAGAAATAAAAAATGGTACATCTGTTGTTATAATATTATTAGAATAACGTCCTCCAATTTCTAAAGATAGATCTACATCACTATAATCTTCATCTGTTTTAAGTTTTCCACCAATTAGATCTATCGATGAAAAGTAATCATTAGTAGAATTAGCGCCTAATCCTGAATATGGAATTAGTCCATCAAATGCTTTCCTTGCATCGAGAATTATCTTTGATTGATCATAGTAATCTATAAGATTGGAAGAAGAAGATTCTTTTAGAAGATTTCTTTTAATGGCAAGTATATCTTTATTGTAGGACATATCTATATTATATATTCCCATACATATAAAATTCTCTTGGCGATGGAATTGCTGCTACTGTTGTATATTCGTCTTTTTTAATCTGGCAGTACATCTCTAGAAAGTCATTTGTAAACGCCGGTTTCAAAAATTCATTATCTGATTCCATAGATTCAATGGCTTCCATTAGTGAAGTAGGTAATTTTTTAATTCCACATTCTCTTTTTTCTTGTTCTGTAAGTTTGTATATGTCTTTATCAATATGGTTTGGAGGTGAAATTTTTTTGTTGATTCCATCAAGCCCTGCCAATAACAATGCGGCTTCTACAAGATAGATGTTTGAACTAGGATCAGGTGTTCTATATTCTACCCTTTTCGCCGTCTCCATGTTTTTGAAATGAGCAGGGATTCTTATGCTAGCTGATCTATTCATTTTACTCCATGCTACATTTATTGGAGCCTCAAATCCTGGAATTAATCTTCTATAGGAATTAGTTGTGGGATTGGTTATGGCACAAAGTGATCTAGCATGTTCTATTAACCCTCCAATGTAATAACGAGCTGTCTGGCTTAACTCTGCATATTCATCAGAAGAATCGTAGAATGCATTGATATCTTCTCCGTGCTTCTTTTTTGTCCACAAGCTTTGGCTCACATGCATACCAGAGCCATTATCAAGCGCAATGGGTTTTGGCATAAAATTTGCAATCATTTCGCGCTTTGCGGCAACTTCTTTTACTGTCTTCTTGTATGTAATTACATTATCTGCTACATGTACAAGATCATCATATCTCATCTGAATCTCACATTGTCCTGCTGTTGCAACCTCATGATGATGGGCCTCCACCCTTATTCCAAAAAACTCTTGCAGTGTTTCTGATACTTCATCTCTTAAATCGGTTAAACTATCTGCTGGAGGTGCTGGAAAGTATCCCCCTTTAAATGGAATAGTATACCCACTTTCATTGGAAGAATTCCATGGTGCTTCAGCAGATTCGATAGAGTATCCTGATCCCCCAGAACAATTTACTGAAGACATTGGGTTGGGAAGAAGATTAATTTTGTTAAAAACAAAGAATTCTAATTCAGGTCCCCAGTAACTCTTCTCAAAACCTTTATTTTTTAAAACCTCTTCGGCTTTTTGTGCCATATATCGACTATCTCGGGAATAGCGTTTTCCTCCAAATCCTTCATAAATATCAACAAACATACGTGCAGCCATTGAAGGATATGTATACCCTCTTCCGTGATGATGATTTTTATCAAAATAATCAGGTAAGATGGCAAAAGTAGACGGATCTGGTTTAAGCAGCATATCTGACTCGTAGATCTCTTTGAATCCTCTTATGGAACTGCCATCCAACCGGGGTATCCCTTGCTTAAATGCATTTTCTGTAATTTCATTACTGTTAACTGTTATTTGATGAAGAAACCCTAATGGATCACAAAAATTTAGTCTTATCCATTTTATTCCAGATTTTTCTAATTCATTGGTTATATCTAATGCGGAATTTTTATATATTTTTTCTGCCTGCATTATTATTTTATATCCTTAAAAAAGATAAACGTTTCTTATGTTTTAGTTTACATTAGATAAAATTATAATGTTATAATTTAACATTTGTTAAATAATAAATAAAAAGTTGTCTTTAAACATTATAAATACCAAATCACCTTTAGATGACACCAAACAAAGCTATGTCTTTATCTTAACTGATTACATTTAATTAAAAAAATATAATCCAATAATGATATCATCGACAATATTAAATCTCTCAGAATAACACAAAATATAAAATATAAAATAACATCATCAAATAGAAAATTAATAAATTTTTTTCATCAGTTAACAAAAAAAATTTTAACAAAATATTATATTATGTAAAGATTAAAATTAATTATTATACATCAATAAATCAGCCAGTGAGTAACAAATTCATAAATCTTTCAGATATGCAATTTGAAATTTCTAAAGAACAAACTAACTATATAAGCAAGATAAACGATGCTTGTAAAAATATCAGAAATATTGAAACAGATTGCTATTTGCATGAACGATTTAATGAAAATATTATACCTGAATTTGGAAAAATAGGAATGTTGGGTTGCCCGATTTCTAAACAATATGGTGGTCTTGGTTATGATTTTCTAACTTATGTTATGGCCTTGCAAAAAATAGGCATGGAGGGAGGATCTCTTAGAACTTTTTTTTCTGCCCATATTTCCATAGGTCAATTGATATTACAAAATTGGGCTAGTATAGAACAAAAAAAATCATTTTTACCATTTACTACTAAAGGCGAATCCATTATGGCTTTTGCTTTATCAGAACCATTGGCTGGTAGCGATCCATCTTCTTTAACATCTACGATAGAAGAAAAAGATGATTATTTTCTGTTAAACGGCATAAAACACTGGATAGGCAATGGAACATTTGCTGATGTTTTTACAATATATGCAAAAGAAAAAGGTAACGTCGATTCAAACCTAAATGGGAAAATATCTGCCTTCATTATAGATAAAAAAAATTTTCCTGATTTTGAGATAGTCGAAATAAAAGACAAAATTGGGTTACTGACTGTAAAAAATGCACAGTTAAATTTTAAAAATTATAAAATTCCAAAAAAAAACTTGATCGGTTTAAGAGGGGATGGTCTTCATATAGCATATACTGCATTAATTGATGGAAGGTTAAGTGTTGCTGCGGGATCTATAGGGGTGATGGAGGATTGTTTGACAGAATCTATCAACCATTCAAAAGAAAGAGTTCAGCATAATTCTCTTTTAGCAAAAAAACAGCTAATTCAACAACATATTGTACAAATAAAAGTAGCTATCGAATCATCGAAATGGTTGGTATATAAAACTGCGCTTTTGAGGCAAAAATTACATGATTATATAGAAAGTTTAAAAAATGAATATAGCGATTGGATATATAAGATATCAAAAGAAAATAAAGAATATCAAAAATTAAAAAATGAGGTGGATTTATTTGCCTCGATGGCAAAACTTAATGCTACCAATAATGCTTTTGATGTATCTAATAGATCCATTCAAATTTTTGGATCTTTTGGATATAGAAAAACTAGCAGAGTTGCAAGGCATTTTTTAGACAGTCGAGCTACAACAATATACGAAGGTGCTAATGAAATACTTGAGCTCAAAATTGCGTCATTGTTACTTGGAAAAGAGTACAAAGCTTATTGAAAAAATATATAAAGTCAAATTATGTTTACTCAATCCCAACTTATATCTTGAATGAACTTAAGCCAATATATCAATATCTTATTGCAGTTATTCGTAAATAGATTAATCCATTTTACGATATATCCGACACAAATTTGACAGAGCCGAGTAGTAACAGACTGGAATCAATATGTATGCAAGGTAGGCAATGGATACAGCAATACTCACGAAGAATGAGTTTTCCCATAGAATTCATCTAGCATAAACATAAAAGATCTTTTACAATATCTCTAGTAGCAGATAAAGTAACTACCAATAATGCTATGGTAAAGGATATTAGATGAATTGTAGGTTGCTTTACCCTTTTCTTGGTTATTCTCTTTACCCTTTATATATTATATGGCGAATTACCAGAATAGATGATAAGAATCTGTATGAATTTAGCAAAATGCATTAGGAATAGATTTGATTCATCCTGTAGAAGGATATGAAAGTAGTTCTAAAGAGATCCTTGAGCTTGTATGATTAAATCAAGCAGCATTAGGAAAAGTATCTACAATCAGAGAGGAATATTCATACCATACCTGTGAGTAGAGAAATTAATTCAAATTGATAAAATCCATGATTGGAATTGGCATGTTGAATTGAGGATAAAAATAAGTGATTTTGAATAATGACCAAGCATCATTAATTATTATATGGTAAGATTTATCATTCCCATCTGTTTTTTCCTTCATATCTTATGCTCGGTATGCTTATAGAAAAATTTGACCACTTTATTGACCATTTTGACCGCTTATTTGACCAAGTTGACCGGCGTTTTGAACGTTTTTTTTATTGGTTGACCGACTAGGATAGAAAAATGACCGTTTCATCACAATCGACAATCATAGTTGAACAAAATGACTACAAGCCATCCAAGGACAAAAGGCAATGAAACCAATTTCAACATTTCCATAAAATATTTTATCCGTTTGATGTTTTGATCTTTTAACATGGTCTTTCTTTTAAAGTAGCCATTTGCCTATCATTCATTAGCCTCTATTTGTAAACATGATTTCTGTATTGTCTATTGCAATTAGGATATGATTGTCTTTGAATTATTTGCTACCATCATCTTTTACATTAATATACACCCTGTTTATTCTTCTGCTTATTGTACTGTAATCAAAGATCGAAGGTACTTTCCATAGAAGTCCTTGTGCAATTCCTTCATTGGTTTGTCTATAAGGCAGATGAAAATATATTTTGGCATATTCCAATAAAAGAAGAAAGGTATTAGGATATTAAATTGGCTCTTAATCCAACCTTATTTTCATTCATCTCTTTTAATTCAGCATCTCAGTTATCAAGAACATCAAATCCTATCAATATTGTGCCATGTCAAACTAAAGATTGGTTATAGTCGGAGACCATTCCACATAATTTACAGTTGACGCTAGCTAAATGTATTTGGAATTATATTAATCATGCAACACAGCAATAAAATAGTTCAATTGCATTTGCAGAACATTTAGCAGCATAAAATGCATATTTAAAACCAGGCTCAGAAAATATAACATACCATAATATTGGACATAGTAATAGGTCTGATAAATTATAGCGGAATGAATCAGCTTCAGATAATTATTACAGGATCATAATTTAAAATTATAACATTTTTAATTATACGAGATCTAATATACCATACTCTTTAGTTATAAAATATAACCAAAGTAACGGTAAAAACTATCATGTAACAAATTACCGTAAGGATATAAAATACTTTCTGACGTTGCCTTTTTCAAAAAGCATTTATAAATTATCAAGCGAAATACCAGCTGTTGAATCCAGATGGAACGCTTAATACTGCAGTTATAGTAAAACTTGAGCCTGATTTTTCTGAAGGAAATGTAAGTTATAATGCGGATGGAACATTAAACAGAGCTGAAACAAAAAATATTTTAGGGCCTCATAGTGCTGTAGCATCAACAGCTGCCTTATACTCCAAAGTAAAGTATGGTTCTCGGGTTTCGGTTGCTACGATGGGCCCTCCAATAGCAGAGGCAGCTTTGCAACAATCTCAACTAATTTGTGATGCCGATGAGCTACATCTTTATAGTGATCGTATTTTTGCAGGGGCTGATACTCTTGCTACAGCTGAAGTTCTAAAAGCAGGTATAAAGAAAATGGCAAATGGTCAGCCTATTGATATTGTTTTCGCAGGCCACAGGGCTTCTGATGGCGAAACAGGACAAACAGGACCACAAACTGCATGGAAACTTGGTTATCCTTTCATTGGTAATGTTATTGATTATGACGTAGATATTAAAAGAGGTTATGTAAAAGTACAGCGATTAATTAAAAGTTATGGATATCATGATATAATCGAAGAGATTGAGGCACCATTACCAATTTTTATGACACTGGATCCCTCTTTTATCCCTTTTTTTAATACTATATCTCAAAGGCTTAAACTAGCAAGACATCAAAAGGAGGCAATAGGTCGATCATCCCAATATAAAGAATATCTTAAAGTTTTTAGTGCTCAATCGCTAGAAGTAAATTCAAAGGCCGTAGGATTACCTGGGTCACCTACAATAGTTTATAAAGTTGAAAAAATACCAAGGGCAAAGGCAAATAGAAAAGCAGATGTCATTGATGGCTCTAGCCAAGGGAATATAGGACAGGTTGTAACTAGAATATATGATACTTTGGGAGGGACAATCATAAAATGACATCGCCATTATCTTCTATTTCACAAACAAAAATAAAAGAAAATCAAGAGACTTTTATAGATGATACTAGAAAAGAGAATGAAAAAGAAATAGAAGAGAACTACAGACATTTATACATTGTAATAGAACAAGAAGAAGGCACAATATTGCCAGTAAGTTTTGAAATGCTAGGAGAAGCAAGAAGGCTAATAGATGATTTTAATAAAAGATACAAACCAGAAGAAAAGGTAGTCGCAATTATACTTGGACATAATATCCGACACCTATGCAAGGAGTTAATTTATTATGGTGCAGATATTGTGATCTGTGCAGATCATCCAGAACTTCGATATAACCGCAACCTTCTTTATACAAAAATAATAAGCCAAATTGTAACCGATAGAACTTGTGCGGAAAAAATTACTTCTTCCATCCATCCTGTCTCTACCGCCACCACCACGCCAGCGTCCTTAAATCCTATTTTTAGCAAACCTAGGTACATGTTTTTCTCTGCAGATGATACAGGAAGGCATTTGTCTTCTACTGTCATGGCAGAATTAGAATCTGGACTTGCATCCGATATAAATAAGCTAGTAATAAATGATTTAGAGATAAGACACGAGCATAAAACAAAAGGAAAGCCCATCGTATATGAAAAGACTCTTGAAATGTATAGGCCAGACTTTTCAGGTTTTCTTTGGACTACCATACTTTGTTTGGACAATCTTAATCCCGACAATAAAAAAAAATTTCATCCACAAGCCTGTAGCATAATTCCAGGCGTTTTTTCTCGAATAGAACGAGATACAACTAGAGAAGAAAAAATAATAGATTTTGATCCAAATATATCTCAAGAAGACCTTAAAATAAAAATAATCAATAGAAGAATAGTTCAAAGTAAAGTTGATTTTAACAATAAAAAAACAATAGTTAGCTTTGGAAGAGGAATCAAAGAATCTCCTGAACAGAACATAAAGTTGATAGAAAATCTTGCGAAAGAATTAGATGCAGAAATAGGAGTATCATTACCTATTTCTAAGAAGCCATATCCCGTAAGCGAAAATCTAACCTCAACATATATGATCCCTGATCGAGTTATAGGCACTAGTGGTAGAAAGGTAAATCCTTTGTTATATTTTGCTTTAGGAATAAGTGGCGCCGTACAACATATTGCTGGAATGAAAGAATCAGAATTTGTAATTTCTATAAATCAAGATATTCAAGCACCCATAATAGATGAATCAGATATATTAATCAAAGGAAAAATTGAAGAGGTGCTACCGCTTTTGATTAATGAAATAAAAAAACACAAAGATAAATTGCAAATACCTCAAGGAATAGAACAATAATGGAAAAGTTTGATGTAGCGATAATTGGCGGAGGCTCAGCAGGCCTTGCCGCACTTAAGCATTTATCAAATCTTGGAAAACAAGCAATTCTCATAGAGGGCGGAAAGAAAATAGGGACCAAAAATGTATCTGGCGGTATACTATACTCTAAAAATCCTGCGGTAGGAAAGGTATACAATGTTGAAAATATTTTTGATAATTTCTTAAAGGATGCACCGGTAGAAAGGCAGATAACAAAATACATTCTTCATGCTACGTCAAAAGACAAAGTATTTTCTCTAGATATTACCCCCACCCATAATTATCAATCAAACTTTGGCTATACCGTTTTACTCAATAAATTACTAACATGGTTTGCAAAAGAGGCTTTGCAAAGTGCAGAAAATCTCGGTGGCGGAATAGTGTTGGGAGTCCATGTTAAATCAATAATCTGGAAAGATGAAAATACAATTATTATAGAAACCGATGAGCTTGAGCCATTTCAAGTAAAAGCAGTTATTGCTGCAGATGGAGTTAATTCCGAAATAGCACAGATAACAGGTGCTCGAAGTAAATTTACATCGTCTGAACTCTATCAGGGAGTAAAGGTAGTAGTAAAATTGCCTGAGGGATTGATAGAAGAAAGATTTGAAATATCAGAAAATGAGGGGGCCGCCCATCTTTTTGCAGGCGACATAACACTAAACCATATTGGTGGAGGATTTCTTTATACAAATAGAGATACTCTTTCAGTTGGCGCGGTTTATCACTATGATTCCCTAATCGAAAATCCTGTAGAGCCAAATGAACTTGTTAATGCATTACTATCAAATCCATTTGTAATGGAATTAATAAAAGATGAAGTTCCAAAAAGCAAAGATAGTTATAAAAATCTTTCAAAAGAGGAAGAACTCAGAGCACGCTTTAAATCCAATAAATTAATCAAAAGTTGGAAAGATCTACATCAAGCATATTATTCTTCATCAAGGATTTCTGATCTTTTAGCAAGTGGTCTTTACAAAACAAAGGATGATATAAAAAATAAAATCGATTCAATACATAACGAATTAGTTTCAAAATATGATATAGGATTTGAAACAAATTATGTTGAATTAGAGTATAGTACTAAATTAGTTCCCGATGGAAAGCGCGGTAGAATGAAGAAACCGTATTATAAAAATATATTATTTATCGGTGATGCGGCTGGTCGGGGCATATTCGTAGGTCCTCGTATAGAAGGTATTAATGTAGGTATTGATGATGCAGTAAGAGCTGCAGAATCTATTTCAAAATCGATAGATCAGAATAACTTTGATAGATTGGGTGAACGCTATAGTAAATTGGTAGAAGAAAGCCCTTATACTCGAGATATGAATGAAATTGACAAAAACTATCTTAAAACTTTTCTTGATTGCACAAAACAAGTACCTAAAGATATAGTTGGACATAGATACGGAACCATTTTTAAATTGATGTCAAGTAATACCTTGAGAAATATATCTATAGGATTTGCAAATACATTAGGATATAAAAGACTCTTACCAATTCTTGAATCAAACAACACCTATACCGATGTTCCTGTCGAGATTGCAGAAAGAGCAGGCAGGGATTTACAAAAAAGTTATTCTATCACCATCCCTACAATTGCTGAGAGAATTGCAAAACTAGATTATAATGACGATTCATTATCTCACATCAAAGTTTTAAATTCACAAAGTGATTTTATGAAAAAAATGGTTACTCTATGTCCCACTAAATGTTACAGTATTGAGAATGAGCGAGTAATGCTTCAACACGAAGGATGCATAGAATGTGGAACATGTGCAAAAGAAACAGATTGGAAACATCCTAGAGGAGAAAAAGGAATAATATTTCAATATGGCTAACTGATGTCAATGATCTCAGAATCGGTAAAACTTCATATATCTTAACATCCAACCACATCTATATATTGATTTAGTATATGGAGATTGATTATTAGAAATAAAATCAAAAAATAATTTCTAGATCACGAATTGGGACATTCAAAATTAATCGATTGTAAATAAATATAGAGAACCCTGTACGAGACTTATTTAACGTGTAATAATAGGTCTGACGGGGCTGTTAACTTACTTCGACTACCACATCCTTGTTATACAAATTCATAAAAAGATTAATCCAATTTTTAATATGAAACAATTTACATTTCCTTTTTTTACATAGAAAATAATCATAGAGATTTCTGTTCTATCTTTAATATACTGCATTATCCTCTCTATGATGCTTTTCTAAAATGGAGAATAAATATGATGTACAAAATTCAAGGATTTGTATGCTTGTGGTAACTACCATGTACCGCTATCTGTAGATGCCAGATGTTCTCCAAATTCTTCTAAAATATTCGATAAAAACCGTTCGGCAACAAACATGTTTCATTCTCTTAAAATACTCCTCCAATGATTTCTTTATCGGTTGCTCGACAACAACCAAAGCCAAATGAATTCAGAATCAACTTTTAAGAGGATTTCGTCTTTATACATACTAGAATACTCTGAAAGTTTCTTTTCTTTGAAAGATTTTTTCATGTTTGTGTTGTATTTTTGAATCCAGTTCCAGATATATAGATAGTCTATATTAACAAATTTGAATAAGGCTTTTGTGACCATCTAAATGATAAATCTAGAAAGTACAGATAAAATCCATATCAAATATATGTAAAAGATATAATATTTTGTTTATTGATATCAAAGGAAATTAGGTATATTCGAGCTTTTAGTTTTTCTTCAAGTTAACAGTGCCGGATATCACTATCAATACTTTATCAAAAGATGTATTATATACTATGAGAGGAAATAGTTTCAAACTTGATTTTATACAAATCGCGTGTTATGCTATTTATCAAAAATTATCATGATGCAAATAAAAAATCATTTGATGTTCTTTATGGTTTTTCTGGTGCCTTTGTTGAGGTGGTTATTAAATTGGTAGCTTTATCTTTTTTATTATTAAGAATGTTTTCATAAATATCTAAATGTTGTTCCGCAATAACATCCCATGTTAATTTTTTTCGGAATTTCTCTACATTTGATTTTAATGCAATATAGTTTTTGTCAACTATCTCAAGACCTTTCTCAAAACTACGAGCATCTCTATCGGTAACTATTCCTAAACCATATTTTGAAAATTCTTTGAAAAATCCGGTATTTGAAGCCAAAAAAGGCTTCCCGTGTCCTAAACCATCAAACATGGTTCCTGACCCTGCTATTGCTTTGTATGGTAAAAAGATAATATCGGATGCAAAAAATAATGTCGATAAATCTTTTTCAGTAAGATAATCTTTTTCCAAATTAATTATATTTTTTTTGTTATTTAATTTTAGATTAATTATTTGTTTATTATAATGGTTTTTAGAATAATTTATTACTAATTTCCAACCATCAGGTATATTCATTTTTTTTATAATGTTCCAACCTTTTGAAGCAGTTATAAATCCCTGTACTAGTATGATTCGATCTTTTTTTGGAAGAGAAAGCATTTCTCTTGCTCTTTCTTGTTCAACATCAACAGATTGAAAGGGTTCAGATCCGTGATATATGACTCTGGTACCTGGAATTAGATTTGCCATATAGTTAGAAAAGACTATTCCTGCAGAGCTTTTAGACATCGCATAATAATTTGTTCTAAGAAAAGAGGAGTAATTGATTAAATGTTTCCAATATTCATACAAATATCTTAAATGTAGTGTATCTTTTCCATTTATGAGAATAGATTGCATCCATTGTTTGAATCTATAAGATGTATGGAATGTTGATACAATTGGTATTTTACAAATCGAATAAAATTTGTCTAATCCTGTTTTTGTTCTAGATGGGAACAAAGGGTGAATTTCAAAATTATATAGCCCTTGTTCATGTTGTATATGAACAATATCTGGATGTAGTTTTTGTACCACTTCATATAATACTTCTGAATTATTTTTACTAAAAGGTGATAATCCAGTATAATCTCCTTTCCCATCCGAATTAGAAATAACTTTGACTTCAATTCCTTTTGAGCATAATGACTTAACCAAATTATATACATATCTTCCGATACCTCCTTGCATTGGTGGATACTCTGTACAAACCATCAGGATACTAAAATTCTGTTTTCTTCCTGCCATAACTATTGATATATAATAAATTCTAAATAATTATAATTATTGTTATTTTTTATGATGGATTAATATAGCATAATAAAGAAAAGGAGAACAATAGTTACCACTATATTTTATTGATATTCCATTAAATAAAGGCTCCCAAAATATTATTTCTCTTATGATTTGCAATATAAATCTGTGAAAGGATATTATGATAAAATTGAAATTAATATAATAGGAATATCAATTTACAAATCCGGGATTTAAATTGAAATTATCCATCTATTGTGAAAAATGGATTATACAACAAGTATATTGTTTTGTATAAAAACCCTAAAAAAGATATTTTAAAATTATGTTCAAATATACATAAGATCTATTGCATAATTAGACGCCTATCAAAATTTGAGGCTATCGATGAAATTATGTAATATCTACATTTTAATTTGCTGATTACGATCAAGGTATATTCTTCATTAGAAATTTTTCTAATGGTCCTAATTATGCAAGAGATCTATATTCTTTGTTCTATCAGTTATTTGTCTTTGGATCATACCCTAATTCTTTAACTCTACCAATTATCCCATTTTCTAATCGGACTTTGATTCCATGAGGATGAGATTTTGAGTTAGTTAATATTTCCTTTACAATACCTTCAGTTATAATACCTGTTTTTTGATCAGTTTTTTGCATAACTTTTACCAAAGACCCAATTTTTATATTATCTCGAAATTCGCCTTCCAACCATTAACTTTGGAGAAGCAAAGATTATAAATTTAGTTTTATATGTAAACTTATTGTAGATCAAAAAAAATATTCGATGTCAAACTGGCACTGTTATCTTGAAGAAAAACATAAAGCTCGAATATACCTAACTCCTTTATGACTCTTAGAGTTAAAACACCTTCACAAATTATCTGTTATGGATTTTAACTATACTTTTTAGGTTTATCATTTATAAATGCTGCAAAAGTGCTTTGTTGCATGATTATATTATCGTTATTTGTTAAAGTTTTGTCGATAGAATTATGTGGAAACAGTGAAAATTGGATTATATTGCCTCTAAATGGAGGATAGCTTTAACTGTTTTTCGAATTCTGCAAAAAAGCATAAAAGATATAATGTTTTGTTTATGGATCTCAAAGGAAATTAGGTATATTCGAGCTCTAGGTTTTTCCTCAAGTAAACTGCTTATACAATATAAAGATAGTATATATGTTATGATTTTTGGGCACATATTTACATCATAAAATAATCGAACTATAAATAATTCAAATGATCACGTTACAGGATAATTTTACATCATGTTTTGTTTGGTAAATATAAATAAAAACTTTTTAGAATAATTTTTTAAATCTTTATTCTCAAATAACTTGGAAATACTCGAAATAATCCAGGTAAAGTGCCTACGGGTTCTCCATCTAAGGTAACAATAACATTTTTATCACTTGGTGAAATCATTGAAATATTCTTTGATTGTGTGTACATTATATTACCTTCTCCACTAAATTTTACTTGATCTCCATTTTTTAAATTGATAATTTCATTTAAAAATGCAAGGCCTTCGGAGTTTTTAATTATAACTATATCAAGAAGGGCATCATCAAACTTTGCTTTTGATGCAGCTTTGATACCACCCCCTAAAAAACTGCCATTCGCAACAACACCCATCGTCATTTTGGTAATTATTTTATTATCATTATCTCCTTCTTTATCCAGACCTAAAGTGATTTCACATATTTGATCTTTATGGTTCGGCAGAGTAATAGCTAATCCTGCTATTGTAGATAAAATTCTGCTATTTACCTTTTTTCTAATACTTTTTGATTTGCTGATAATTTCTGCACCCATACCTATTTCTGCAGCATTAAGAAAAATCCTATTCACATTTTTTTCAGGATTATTCAAATCAGTTATTAGAGCAGATATGATATCGATTTTTTTTGACGTTTTACAATTTCTTAGTGTTTTACAGCATTCCTCAAAATTGTTTGGCAGTCCTAGTGATTGAATTAAAACATTTCTTGTTCCGCATGGTAATACAGTCAATACCGCTTCGGGATTTATAGGTTCCAAATAGAAAGATAATAAATCATTATCAAAAGTATCTTTTGATGATACGTTAGTATTATAGTTTATACCAGTATTGTATTCAAAAAAACCATTTGCTACTTCATTTATTGTCCCATCTCCGCCAATTGGGATAATATTTTTAAAATTCTTTTTCAAATAAAACCTTGATAGGTTGGTTCCATCACCCTCATTTTCAATAAATGCCACTTCAAGATCATTTCCAAAACATTCACAAAGTGTTTGAAAAATAGAATTCCAATTTTTATGAGTTAAACCACTGTTTGAATATGGATTTACTATTAATACAGTATCTTCAACCATTGAATTACCTTTAGTGTTATAACTGAAATATTTAAAATATAGGCTATGTCCCAATGTCGTTGAATTAATATTCGCTTTTTTGTAGGTATATTTATAGAATAATAATTTTCAGTTAGGCTATTCCTGTTCTCTGAACGACTCTTGAAAGTTGAAATTATTTCTTTGCTAAAATAATATAGATATAATTGGCCATTTTTATAGATTTTATTCTATAATTGTTATTTTTGCATAGAAAATGATTACTAAAACAAGACTGCAACTTTATCTTTTATACTACATTATAATTTTAATAGAATTATATTAAGATGAATGAATATTATGTTTTAGCAAGAAGTAATAAAAAGTATTTCGTGTTTGCCAAATACCATTATCCATCCATATAAACAGTATGCAATAGCCATATTGTATATATTTGACAGAAAAAACCCCATATATGAACACCCTCTTTATATTTATATTCAAATCCAATAATTCCTTATTCGTAATTATATTCCGTAAAACCAAATATAAGTAGTCAAAGCCAATCTTTTGAGTTTTATTTTTTTACGTATTCTGCTTTTTTGAATGATTGTTAAAATTTATCTACCGACAATAGGTCTCTTGCATAACTAATTGCAAATAGCTTTATACTACTAGTTTGTCACCAACCTGTTCTCTCTTTGCTTTCATACTAAGGTCTATACAACTATAAAGCCGACCATAAAAAAAGGAAAAATGCACATTATAACATCTATAAGAAGAATCACTTACAACTTCAAAAGGTATTCGGAACAAATCAAGAAAGAACAAGAGAATACTGGAAATAGGGGCAGGATTGATACATCAGAATTATGAATAGATATTGATAGAAACTGAATATAATGTTATATTAGAAAGGTAGATTGTTTTAATTATACAATAAATCTACTATAAATACCTATAAATATCATATAAAGTATATTATAATTTTATTTTGCCACAAAACTAAACTTACTGTGTTTTAAACATGTAATCACTCTGATACAAATTTACCAAAAATAAATAAATGAATGTATTCACAAATTTTATATGCGTTATTCTTTTTCGTTATCGTTTTTATGTGATGCTTTTCCGCCTTCACTAGCAACTCGTTGTCTTGTTTCTTCATCGGCAGCTTGTAATCCTCTCTTCTCATGAGGTGCTTCTCCACCTTTTTTAGCAACTCTTTCTCGTGTTTCTTCATCTGCAGATGCTAATCCTCTATTTTCGGTATTATCATCATTATTTTGTACCATTGTGACTTTTATTGTTCAACATACTATATAACTATTAGATATTTAGATAAATTTCCTTTAGGTAAAAATTGTTTGATCTAAAGTGGTTATACGAAAATAGCAAATCAACCCTTATGCATTTCTAAAGATTGATAAAAATTTTATAAGTTATTCTCTTGATTAAATTATCTGTAAATAATTATTTTTCAATTGCAAAACTTTTCAAATATAAAAATAATATGATTTTTTGGCTCCAGACTTGAAAAAATATATACATCATGAATATACATATTTCCTTTATGATCCATAGAATTAGAAAAAATTCACAAATTATCGGTTATGGACTGTATCTGTACTTTTTAGGTTTGTCATTTAGAAATGCTGCCAAATATGAAATTAGTGTACATTAAAATGAGTCACGTTTCTATCTGCCGGAAGTGAATAAAAAAGTACAAATCAACGAAAGTATCACCAAAAAGAAAAAGAAAATTTATGAATAGGTAATTGACTAGAATAAAGTCAGTGTTGGTTCCGAATATATTTGGCTTTGAGTGATTGGTATGAATGAAGCCGAAAATTAAAGAAATCCTCTGATCAAGCATATCAAAAGAACTTAAAATATGTTTGGAGCAGAGACAGTGTATCTTACCATATATTGTAGCTGAATATGACCGGTATTCAGTTTCAACAGAGATGATAGTAATTGGTATTCCAAGCCTGGCGCTTCTTGAAACTGAAACATTTTATTCATTCTTTTGTATATAAGAATGAAGAAACGTTATTGAAAAGGCATTGCGGTACAAAGCATGGAATCGAAAACTATGATATTATTTTCCTTGTAGAAAGAAAAAGTGCAAAATTAAAGCAGGTAAAAAGACCCTGGTCACTTTAGACATAATTACTTATTATGAAAATCTGCAAATAAATCAAATCAATTTATACCAATTTTAATTTACATTTCTTCTTTTTTCTACAAAGAAAATAATATCATCAAAGCATTCTTTGGTTCTATCCTTCAGATATTGCATTCCCTTTCAATAATGCTTTTTTCAAATGGAGGGTAGATGTAATGATTTTTATCTTCAAGAAATTATCTGCTTGAATTGATTCCATGAGCCACTATCTGTGGAAACAGGATGTGAACTATAATCATCTACAACATCTGACAGAAAATGCTCTGCTACCACAAACATATTTTTTTGTTCTTTGGATGTGCTTATTCCAAGAATTTCTTTGTTCTTCTCAGGTTCATTAATATGGCAACCAATCATACCCAAATATACTCTGGTCCAACTTTTATTACAGCAGTCTCATCTTTTTGTATACAAGAATACTCGGAGATTTTCTTTTTCTTAATGATGATATTTTCTGAGGTTTGTATTTTTTGAATCCAATTACAAATATGCATGATTTCTTTTCATAAAGCAATCTGATAATCTGTCTGCTCTGCTTTTCTTAAAGATAACCCTGAAAAATAGAAATATAAACTATAACCTATATATTTTGAAGAAGATGTGCTATTTCTTGAAATCATAAAGAGATAGAACGTCTTTAAGCTATAGGCGTTCCTTAAGTGAACAGCGCCGGTAAAAAAGGCTAAACCTTTTTATAAACTCCATAACAAAGAAATAATGTCTTAAGTAAAAGGGCCTATTTCTTCAATTTCTGTAATCATCACAAAAAAATTGCTTGTTATCACATATTTAATAATATAATCGATATTATAGTTATTTGACTAAGGTAATCATACAATAAATATACCATCTAAATGCTCAAATATACTTTGTAAAAGTCATAGAAATTCTTGAAAATGCAATTTATTGAATTTCTCAAATAGATCATAGAATATAATATTTTTTTTATATTATTTTAAAATTGCAAAATAATATTACTTGATTTTAAAAATAAAAAGTTATTATTATTTTTAAAATACAAAAAGTGTTCTTATATATTATAAGGGATGTCCATTTGCATCAGATCCCTTTGCTCCTTTAAACTCATTATCATAGCAGCTTGTAACATCGGAAAGTGAAAGTTTTCCATGATTATTTGCTGCATTGATAATACAGTTTTCATACTTTGTTAATGCATGTGCAGAATCAATAAATGCTACAGGAATTAGTATAGCAAAAGCAACTGCAAAAGCAACAATGCTCAGTGACAAGGTATTTCTTTTTTTTGCAGATTTTATTTTATTTAATTTATTCTCCATATTATTCTCACATTCTTTTAATGTTTGACTGTCTTGTGAAAGCAGCTAATTACCTCATTTTTTGTAGGCTCGTGTTTAAAATATGCAGATATACCCGATTTACCTTCATTGGAATGTACTGCATGATGAACACAACTAAAAAAGTGAGATATACTCGAATCTGAAGCTGAACTTCCAGTATGAATTTTAACTAAAGGTACCGCCTTTGAATAAGCGCTATGTACATAACTGAATGACAGCAATAACCCAAAAGAGGTTACAATGGTTATTATATATAGCATATTGTTGAATTTATTTATAGCCATCAAGGTTTATCACCACTAATCCTATTTATCAGGTTCTAACTTTATTTAGTGTAAAATTAACTTAATCATTTTTCTGAAAATATATCAAATATTCTCAAATTTTAAATCAAAAAGACATAATATATAAATATAAAGAAATTTCCAAATAATCGTCTTATACGGTCTTATATATTATCAATTATCAACAAATTTCATAATACCAAGGCAATTCAAGGTCTATACATCAAAAAAATTTAATAATTAGCCTAATTCAAAGTAATATGATATATCCTTAATACTAAAATATACCTTTTTAAATATTCTGTAATACTTAATGTCAAATATTTCAATTACCATCGTTTTTAAAAAAGACATAACATTTTTTACGTGGTATGAAAACAAAATGGAAGCATAGTACAAAATATGGAAAGAGGTGGATCTTTGAAACAGGTTTCCCCTCAATAAAGAGAGCGTTGAATAGTACGTTTATTTTGTAAAGGTTAAGAGTATGGTAAAAGAAATGATGTTAAAACCGCATTGTATAATAAAATAATATCCATTTAGGCAATATCGACAGTAAAACAGGAGAATTTAGGAATTATACAACAAAGCATTCAAATTCAATTTCAAATTTTCTGCCTAAATAAACAATCTCTTTTTATTACAATTTAATATTGTAGCAAAATTTATCGAGGGATATACTTTGTCGAAGAACTATGAAAATCATTTTTATTCTTGAAATAATTAAAATAGAGTATATTTTAATGCGAAAATACTAATGATTCAAGTGAATTCTATAAATTATTGGAAAAGTTTGAGTTATTCGGCAAAGCAGAGGGATAAAAAAATAGATAAACTTGCATGTATTTTTATTTACTTTATATTTTAATATTTATCAATTTTCGATTTTGATTAATATATTTTTCATAAAATGTATTATATTTTATATGAACATGTATGAAAATTATGTTTTATCGTTAAAATAATATTTTTGCAGGCATAAAAAACCTTTAATAATAATTACAATAGTCTTTTACCAATGTCATATCTAGGTAGTATTTTAGTTTTTTATCCCAAATATTATATACCTACTTATTAATAAATACGAATATGCATCCACTAATCGAATTTCAATATGGAACAGTAAATGAATTTGTAAGACAGATTTTGGAGGGTAATGTACTTTCAACCATTGAAGATAACTATGGTGAACTAAATAACTTGCATAAAAAAGTTAATGAATGGATTAATAAAAGCTATGAAAATGATTTTAATTTTCATGATGATGAAAACCTAAAACAGATTACCAAAGATATATTTGATCAAATTGTTTATCTGCGCCTAACAGGTAAATTAACAGGTATTTTATCATTACATAAATTTGGTAAATCTTAATATTATTTTCTTACTCAAAGCAAATAATAATTATCTATTTTTAAGATAAACTATTTACAATTATCAACAATTTATGGTGAAACCTTAAAATAATATTTATATTCCGAACAAAGACGAAAAAATATATTAAAAATTTTATTGATTTAGTATAATATTTGGATTTTATTCTTTGTTATCGTCACCCGTTACTAAGCCTTTTACCTTATCCACGGTACCAGAAATAGTATCTGTAATAGTGTCTTTAACTTGCCCTGCTGTTTCTTTAACTTGCCCTGCTGTTTCCCCATCTGTGACATAATCCGCCGTGGCACCTCTTTTTTCTTCAAACGATTTTAGTTCGGATAAAGAAACGTTTAAAATAATTTGTGATCCATCATAGCCTTCAATCCGTGATTTAGGTATAACATATATATGATCATGCATAACACCTTTTTCTACCAGTATAGAATCATCTCTTTCACCAATTATATTGCCACATACCTCTCGATCTTTTGTGATTACACCCTTTTTGGATATTATTGCTTGAGAAAAATCAATAGACGACATACTATACACTTATTTTTATTTTATAAAAGCTTTTATAATCTAATTTGAATTTTTTTATATTTCTCACACTAAATTATTACTTGACCATTGGAAATTTATTAGATTTATTAATATGACGGGTCTGCATAACACAATTGTTTTATCCATTTTACAATACTCTGATTTTAAATGTATTTGAGAATATCTTAATTACGAATTCAGATTTTTTCGCAGTACTCCATCATCTTTTTAGATAGAATTATTTCTGAGCCTTTTAGCAGATCCTTGACAAATTGTATAGTTTTTCTAAAACATCTTTATTAAAAGGACGTGAATATATCATGTTTTAAAATTACGTTATCGGAATTAATGTTACTCACCATTAACTGAATAAAATATCTGATGCAAATTCTAATTAATTTATTATAACGATGATTATTAAACAGAACAAAAAAAAAAATTTATGGAATGGATCTACTGTAGAGTTTTCCTTCCAATGCTAATTTGTACATTTCTGCAACATAGGGGTTCCTTGCTGGAGTTTCTGCTCCCAATTCTACCAAACGTGCGTATACTCTGACTACATAGGCTAGAGCACCCATAAAGGCT
>JAICXY010000078.1 GCA_025934495.1 Candidatus Nitrosocosmicus sp. | reverse complement strand
TTTCTTTCATTACCCGATGTAGATGAACATGCCTTATGGAATCCGGATCTTCTTATCCTAGGTACTCAAAATTATAATCCACATCCAGAAACAGGAATGATTTCTGTGACTGATGCATTTCCACTAATTAGGAGATGGAATGCAAAAGAATGTTATCTGGTACATTATAGTGGATTAAAGGATTTTGAAGAATCAAAAAATCAATGGTTTAGGGGCCCTATTAAACCCATGACAGCTGATGAGTTACAAAGAACAATCGATCCCATCATTCCAAAACCTGGAGGAGCAGAAGATGCCTTTAAAATAATAGTTGCAAAGGAAGGAATGATTTGGAGATCAAAAGCAAAAGAAGAAGAAGAATCACATATGCAATACAATTCAAACGTTCCCATAGGTAATGAACTTTTAATTGAAAGTCTTAAAACATATGTATTAAAATTTGAAAAAGATAATAGAAATAACAAATTAAAGCTTATGGTAGAGGACAGAATAAATCGATTTGATCTATCCTTTGATAGACCTGTCAAAGATAAGAATCGCGATGATATAATTTATGCAGAGGGAGAAAAAGGAATGTTGGCTAAAGGTCCAAATTTTAGAATGCAAGTAATTGATGCAAAACCCGGTGAGAATTCAGCGATAGCCAGCATAAATGCATTTAAAGGCAGTAAAGCAGTATTTAGAGAAGACATACCCATAAATAACTTGGATGCACAAAGACTGAAAAAATATATTGTGGAAAACTTTTAAAAGCAGCTACCTATGATACAGATACCAGGTAATATCATTTTATTCATTTTACATTTATTGCATAATTAATGCGAAATTGTACTTTTTACCATCCTTATTTTCATTAATCCGGGCAAGAATATTATCTCAAATATCAAGAAAATTATAGGGGAAAAAAGGTCGCATCTCATCTTACAAGAGACTAATTAAAGAATGTACATGCAAAGATAATGGAGTATAAATTCGAAACTAAAAATGAGTTATGCAAACAAAACACGCAATATGATAAACATCAATCGTAATCCTGTATCAAATAAATTTCATAGGCTCATAAATAGATTATTTTCCGTAGCGCAAAGGTGATATGCATATCGTGCCCCAAATTAATTATATTCCTAATTCTGTAATTATCTAGGTGAGAGGGCATAAATTCAGAGTACTTTATTCTTGTATTTTTAGGTACAATATTTATTGCTTCATTATTTGAATCCAGAACCAAAATTCCATATACGATGATACTAGTAGCCCTTGGCATCATAATTAGTCTTGCAGGTTTGATTGTTGCCGATATAAACAAGATAAAAATCGATAATCAACTAGTAATAGATTTTGTAATTCCACCATTAATATTCGAAGCTATGATGAGAATAGATTACAAGGATTTTAATTCTGTAAAATTATCTGTATTATTACTTGCTACATTCGGGGTTGTTATCACTACCCTGGTTGTAGGTCTTTTATTGATGTATTTTGCAGATTTACCGTTTCAACTTGCTTTTGTATTTGCTTCTTTAATTTCCTCTACCGATGCTGCAATAGTGATAAAGACGTTTAAAATACTAAAGGTCCCGCGGTTACTTTCAACAATCTTGGAAATGGAGTCTTCATTTAATGATGCTACTGGAATTATTATTTTCTCATCAATAGTAGGAATAGTATTTGGTTCCACAACTGCAATTACCGGATCTTTTGAAAGCAATAATAATTTTTCACCAATACCATTCGATCTCTTTCATGAAATATGGCAATTTCTAATTGTTTTTCTGGGTGGCATAGCAATTGGTTTGATAATTGCAATAGTAACTAATAGACTCCATACTTTAATGAATGATCCATTTTCCGAAATATCTCTCACCATGACTACCGTATTAGGCTCTGCAATTGTTGCAAATTCGCTAGGTCTTTCTGGTTTGATAGCAGTTGCAGTTGCGGGTATCTATTTTGGCAATGTAACTATGAAAAAAGAATCCTCAATAAGTAAAGAAGTCCGTGAAACGGTTTCTAACTTTTGGGAGATAGCTGCTTTTTTTGCAAATTCTGTTGCCTTTCTTTATCTTGGGATGACAATGAACATACTAGCGATTGGTCAAAATATATCATTAATACTAATAGTATTTGCAGTAGTATTAATAGGACGAGCACTAGCCACGTATCCAATTCTTACATTAGTTAATAAATTTGCAAGAGAAAAGATTCCTTTATTATGGAGAAATATTATAATGATCGGTGGAATGCGCGGTGCACTATCAGTGGCACTCGTAACATCACTTCCACAAAGCGATTTGAAAGATAAACTTGAAATAATAACATTTGGAGTAGTATTGTTTTCCCTGGTAATACAATATGTTGCACTTTCAAAGTATCTGAAGAAAGTATCTAAAAGATTTGACATATTCCAAAGTAATGAATAATAATTTCTGTTTTTCTTTTGCAATAATGACGATCAGTTATATTTCAAACATTCGCCACGCTCTGATAATCGTTTCAACAGGTTTGAAATGAAGGTATTTTATTAAAAGTCGTTCTCATGTCCTGGGATTATTGCAACTATAGAATTATTATGGAACATCTGAATTAAGTTACTAAATCATAATTATACTAATTTTCTCTACGATTAATTCTTCCACCTTTTTCATTGTCAAGTCCTGCTGTTTGAGTTGGATAGGAGTTCTCAGTTTAGGCTAAAACTAACTTCTTCTGACATGCTCATATGTCCCTCTTTTTGTATTGTTTTTAATCCACCTATACCTTCTTCATCACATCTTTTTAACCAGTCAGAAGCCAATGCTCTATACCATGGATCTCTAGCTGCTCGTTATAGAATCTACATTATATACACATTTAGAACAAATAATATTCTTTCCTTTGTGTTTGAGTTGTATTCATTCCTATAAATCATTTAAGTATGATTTGTCAATGATCTATTGTTGACAGATTGAGAAAAATAGTTAGAAAATGAGATAATAGAATAATCAAAGAATAATTACTGTCAGTTCTCAAAAAGGTGTTCAACTTCGGATAAACCTCTGAAAGTAGAGATGATTGTAAAGAACATTTCTCTACGAAATTCAAATATTCTCTTAATTTGATTGAAATAGAGGACAAACATATACCCAGAGACCAACTCCAGAATACATAAGAAGAGAAATCCATGAAATGCACAAAATACAACCAACCAATCTCTAGATAGATTCGATGAAATACTATTCGGATTTTATGTTATTAACAACTGTAATACAGAGCTAAAAGAGATGAACAAAGACAAGGTTGGAAAATGGCCTTATAATGAAAATTATGTTTTCACATATCTGGGAGATAATGGAATTTTGTTATGCATTAAAGAAATAATGCTAGAGTCAGATGGATGAAAAAAAGGGAACACCCTTAGAGACATATCTATTTTGGCACAAAAAAATGATTTGCAAAGATGGAAAGATAGTATTGTAGTCTATGGACAAAGAAGTTCGTTGAAACAGTGTTTTTTCTATAAAGCGAATGTTTGATGGTGAATACGTTTATTCAGAGGTCAGACTAAAAATATTATACATGAAAGATGTTGAAAGTATATTATATAACAAGATAATATATAATATATCTAGACAAAACAACCAGTAAAATCAGATTTTAACAATAATGCAACAAATCAATTTTTTATTCATATATAAATAGATGGATAAAAAATAAGATAATCCCAAATAATAAATTATATAGTCATTATTTTAGAATGATCAATGCCTATTTTACCAATTGATAGTGGAAGATATGGAAGTAAAGAAATGAAGGAAATTTTTGAAGAATGTAAAAGATTAGATTATGAACTCGAATTTGAAGCAGCCGTTGCAAATGCACAAGCAGATATTAACATAATTCCTCGATATGCGGCTACAGAGATAACAGAAATAATTACATCAGATAAGATAACTTTAAACAGAATTAAGGACTTGGAAAAGATAAGCGACCATGATACTGCGGCAATGATAGAAGCAATTAGCGAACTATGTTCAAACAATACAAAGCCGTGGATTCATTATGGATTAACCAGTAATGATGTTGTTGATACAAGTACATCAATACAAATGAGAGAAGCATTTACAATTATCGAATCCAAAATACAAATACTAATAAAAGAATTGCTAAAGAAAGCTAAAGAAAATGAAAATCTACCAGCAGTAGGCAGAACTCACGGTCAACATGCCAGCATCATTTCATTTGGTTTAAAATTTGCAATTTGGTCAAATGAGATGCTAGACCATTTAACAAGAATTGATGAAGGGAAAAAAAGGTTTTTATTATGTAAAACTTTGGGGGTTGTTGGAACAGGCTCCATAATGAGAGAAAAAGCATTAGATGTGCAAAAAATAGTATCAAAAAAACTAAATCTTTTTCCAATTGAGGCAGCTACACAGGTAATTCCAAGAGAAAGATATGCAGAAATGGTTTTCATAATTGCATTAATTGGATCTACATTAGACAAAATAGCTATAGAAATAAGAAATCTACAAAGAACCGAAATTGGCGAGGTTCAAGAATCATTTAAAGAAGGTCAAATGGGAAGTAGCGCAGTACCTGTAAAAAAAAACCCCATAAAAAGTGAAAGAATCTCTTCTTTTGCCAAAATACTTAAATCTAATGTAAATACATCTTTAGAAAACATATCTTTGTGGCATGAAAGAGATCTATCCAATTCTGCTAATGAACGCTTCATTATTCCTATTACAGCTATTTTGATAGATGATATGATTACTACTATGATAAAAATAATTGCAGGGTTATACATAAATAAGGAAAAAATCTTGAAAAATATAGAAATAACTAAAGGTCAAATATTTGCAGAATTTGTTCTTCAACTATTAATTTCTAAAGGTATACCAAGATTTGAAGCATACAGAAATATACAAAGGATAGCATTCAAAGCTACGGAATCTCAAGAACATTTTTTAAAATTATTATCAGAAGATAAGGACATTATTAAAAGCATTACTAGAGAAGAACTATCTTCCATTTTTATTCCACAAAATCAACTATCTGCTTCTAGTCAAATTATCAACAATATAGTAAAAAGAGCACAAAAAATGAAAATATTTGAATAAAAACTTTTAAGATCGAAGAATATATCATATAAAGTTAAGGTTATCACGTGAAAAACTAATGAAGTCCAATTTGGATATGGATAAAGGAATTTCTACAAAGTATGGTCCCCGATGGACTATTAGTTTGTTACATTATATATATGCAAAAGGTTTTTTCATTGCGTTATCATTTGTTTCCATGATATCCACAGGTTTTTTTGGAATTCCTGTAATTTCAAATTCTTTTTTAAATAAGAATATTGATTTTATTTACCCAATATTTGCAATATTCAGTTTATTGGGATGGATATGGGGATTTATGGCATATAATCAATTTGACAAAGTTACAAAATTGGTTAAATATACATGGTCATTATCCCGTAAATTAGATCCCTTAATAGGAGAGTATGATTACAAAACATTTAATCCAGAAACTAAAGAATGGGAAGAAGGATATACACATTACGGGATTGTGGATTTCTGGGACAGCGAAAACGAGGTTCCACAATGGATAGATAAAGCAAAATATTGGAAAATATATATAGAATTGCAAAGAATAAACAAGAACGTTAGTTTACAGATAACCAAGGATAAAAATCTTCCTTTTGATGAAGGAAAAAGGAACTTGGCTATAACAGTAAAGCTTAACAATTCTGAGACATCAAAAGATGATACAAAGTCAGGTCATAGTAATTATAAAAAGTTTAGGGTAATAATTCCACAATGGCTAGTAATAAATACAGAATATAAAAAATTTAATTCAAATTTTCAATTAGAAATAGGCACTCTTACAAATACAATTACAGAAGTTAACAAAAATATTCCAAAAATAATAGATGAAATAATACAAAGAGAAAAAACAATACTCACACAACCTTGGAATGTGTTTACATCTATGGTAACATATCTAAATATAAGTTTACCCATAAGGATAATTTATAATAAAATAAAAGATATAACACCTGGTGCAAAAAAGCGTCGGATTCAATATATCAACGACAATCTATCCAGAACATCAACAAACACCTTGATTGAAGCTATAATGATAAAAGCTAAAATGATTGGAATCGACGAGAGATCTTCAAATAAATTATTATCATTGATTAAATATTTAAAAAATGAATATGAAAAATTAGGATTAGGAGAAGGCTCTAGCGAATACCATAACCTTCATCACTCATTAGAAGTTGCATACATGAGTTTAAACATGCTCCCTAAAGAAATTCACGGGTACAAGTTTGATAAAAAAGATTATGAAATAATGCTTGTTGCGGCACTATTACACGATTACAATCCAGTGCATGATATAAAATTCCGTAAATCACATTCAAAAATACCAAGAGTAACTAACACAGTAGAACAAATTAGGAAAAAGAGGATTCTTGATGCGTATTTTAATTTTACCGATGAAGATCTTATAAAATTTTTTAGGAAATATGAATCCCCATTATTGCCAGCAAAAGAGTTTGCAACAGTACATCCAGAATATTTGAAAGATAAGGAGAGTAAAATAGAGAGTAAAATAGTAGAAGCTTTGATTTGGAGAACCGATTATCCTTTTGATGAGAATTCCAAGACTAATTTTAATCAGTTATTAATAGAAATCAATAAAAGCGTGTATAGTTGTAAAAAAATTAATTTAATAGCTGAAATACTATCACTATCAGATCTCTCTGTAACTTATTTAAGTTCAGATCCTCTTTTTGCATGGGACAGAGTAGTGAAACTGTACGAAGAATTAGATCTTCCATTAGTAGAAGCAGTTTCAGGAACAGACAGATTTCTATCTCTTTTCTCAGAAGGATCATTGTTTAAAGAAATTATATCTGGAAAAAACTTTCCGGTGGTATTTAGGCAAAAATGGGATAATGTTTACAGATTCTTTCACGAAGGAAATCCTTCAAATCATATCAATAAAATAATTCTTGATGCAAGAACAAGGCACCAAAAGATAAATATGGAAATAAATATGAATAACTGCGATTTTTTAATTAGTAATGCACTTGCAAATAAAAATGAATTTTTTATAGGTATTGGAAAAAATAAAGAAAATATAATGATAGCACGTTCGAAATTAAAAATATTAGGAATAGAAAATTTAGAAGTTTTTCCAGGTAATATAGATAGGCTATTGCCATTTATAGAAGATAAAACAATCGATAATTTTATCGTAAATATGTATATTGATATAAAAAAAGATGTAAATAACATCAGATTATTAAAGGAGTTATTTTATTCCTATAATTCAAAATTAGTTTTAAATGGAACAATTCAGATAATAGTTGATAAAAATCAAAATTATGATGAAATAATATCATTCATGCCTAATCAAGAATTCAAAATAGTAGATATATCGACCAATATTATATCAAAAGATATTTTGAATAATGAATTTATAGATTTTGATAATTTAGACAAAATTAAAATGATAACAATTGTAAAGATAATAAATAATTAAAGTAAAAAAATAATAAACAACTATAATAAATATATAATAACTAAATATTGGTTTATATTAAAAAGTTAGAAATTTTTGGATTTAAATCATTTGGATCAAAAAACATAATATTAAACTTGCAAAAAGGATTAATTGTAGTTACCGGTCCCAATGGTTCAGGTAAAAGTAATATTCTAGACGCAATTTTATTTGCATTAGGTGAAAATAGCCCCAAAGCTCTCAGAGTGGACAGGTTTCAATCATTATTCCATGACAACCTAACTAATACCAACAACAATATAAATAAAACAGTAAGGGTAAGTTTAACTTTTGATAATACAGATAGGGGAATACCAGTAGATAAAGATAACGTAACTATTACTAGGGAAATGTCTGGAACAAATAGTGGAGAAAGTCAATACAATGTCAATGGGAAAAGAGTTTCAAGAAATAACATAATGGAACTATTAGAAATAGTGGTTGCATCACCTAACAAATTGAATATAGTACAACAGGGCATGATAACAAGAATATCCGAATTAAATTCAGAAGAAAGAAGAAAGATAATAGAAGATATCATAGGATTATCCTATTTTGATGAAAAAAAAAATCAGGCAATGAAACAATTGGAAGAATCGGATAGAAGATTAGAAATAGCTCTATCTAAAATGGATGATATAAAAAATAGGATAGATGAGCTAGAATTAGAAAGAAATGATCAGCAAAGGTTCATCCATCTAGAACATGAAATTAAGAGATTAAAAGCTATAAAAATATCCGGAAACTTGAAGAAAATAATAAAAGATATTGCAGATCTCACTAGTAGAAACAATGTTAAAGAAAACAATGTTAAAATAATTTCAAGTGAGATAGATAAATTAAACCAACAAATAGAGCAAATAAATAAAGAGAAAGAGCAATTTCTGATTTTGTCAAACGAGTCTAATAAAGAGAAGAAAGAAATGGAAATACGATTATCATCTGTGGTTTATAAATATGAACGAACCAATGCAATAATAAAAGAATCTCAATATTATTTAAATCAAACAGATCAAAAAGAAAAAAACAATTCAATAGAACAACAAATGCAATATCAAAAGTTAAAAGAATACGAAGAGCAATCAAGTCTAATAAAAAATAAGATAGATTTTGAAACAAAAAATTTGGAAGAAATAGAAAAAAATTTGGAAGAAATAGAAAAAGAAATTGAAAGAAGAAATGGATTAATTTTGAGTGAGATAAATAGAAAGAATTCTTTGGAAATACGATTAAAAAAATTAATACAAATCAAAGGTGAATTTGAAGTCGAAATTGTTAGAAATGAAGAAAAAATAAAAAACCTTTCAGACAAAATAAGAGGTAATGACAGATTAATAGTAGAGTTATCGATAGAAAGGAAAGAAAATGAGAAAAAGATATCAGACTTAAACTTGGATATTAAAAATGTCCATACAAACGTTACAAATCTAAATAACAATATCTATAAAATTGATACAAAATATACAAATTTAAGCAGAGAACTAGAGATATCTAAAAAAACAATTGATAATGCAGAAAAAACAATTCTAAAATATGATGAAAAAATGAAGTTAGCTAAAAATATTCTAACTGAAGATTATGCTATTGCAACCTTATTGAAAGATTTTAAAAATCTGGATATCATAGGATATGTATTTAATTTATTAAAATGGAATGAAAAATACCAAAAAGCTATTATTGCTTCGGGAAATGAATGGATGAAATCTATAGTTGTAAAAGATATCAAAAGTATGGTAATATTGGCAGAATATTCTAAAAACAACGGGATACCATTCCTAAAGATAATTCCTATAGAATTACTCGATGGAGGAAAGATTAAAAAAATTCCTAATGATCCATCAATCTTGGGAGTATTATCTGAATTTGTATATTGTGAAATAAATAACTTGGCAGAATTTTTATTTGGTAACACAATCCTTACAAAAAATCCAATAACTGCCTATATATTATCTAAACACGGGTATAAAGCAGTATCTATTACAGGTGAGATTTTTTTTCCGAATTTATCACTAATGCAATTTGATTATGGTTCAAAAATATCTGATCTTACCAAAGATATTTTACTATCCGATTCTATCGAAGGCCTAAAAATTAATATGGAAAAATTAAAAATGATAACAAAAATAAAAATAGATGAATTAGAAAATCTTAATGAAGAAAAATTAAAAAATAAAAATTTATTGGACTCTAATAATTTATTAATTTCGGAATGGAATAAAAAAATCATAGAATTTCAAAACAAAATAAATAAACAGAATCAAGATAATGAAAAAATAATTGTTGGTAATATAGAAAATAGTAAAATAATTGATAAAATTACAAATATCCTCTATAGATATAGATCAAGATTTTTAATCATCGAAAGAGCCATCAATAAAATAAAAAAGGAAATAGACGAAATAGAAAAGGAAAACGATATCGAAGAAATAAATAACTTGAATTTAGAAAAAAATAAAATTAGCAAAGATTTGGAAATAAAAAACAAACAATTACGGCAACTAACATTAAACCAATCTCTTTTAAAGAACAATTTTGATAATACCAACATACAATATCATAAATCAATAGATGAAAAGAAAATCATAGAAAAGGAAAAGGAAATGAAGGAAACAATTTTGGAAAAATCAAAAAGAGAATTAAGTGAGATTGAATTAGAGCTGAAAACTTTAAGAGAAAAAGAAAACTATGTAATACAATCAACAAGTTCTGCATATACAAAACTGCAAGAATATGAACGTACATATAGAAAATTAATCGAGAATGAAAAAAAAACTAGTAAAGAATTAAATATATTAGAAAAAGAAATAGCTATAACTAGTAAAGATATTTTAGATTTACAAACTCAAAGAACAAATCGCATAAATGAACTCCAAGAATTAGGATATTCAGAAACTTTAGAAAGTTACGATATCGAAAGCATATATCAAGATTTAAAAATAGAATATGACAGTACAAGGGAAAAAATAAACCTAAGAGCGGATGAAACTTATTTAGAAATAATAGATGGATACCGCGGAATGTCAGATAAAAAAAATCAATTAGAAGAAGAGAGAAATTCCATTGTCAGGTTTATTGAGGAAACTGGGAAAGAAAAGGAAATTGTTTTTACTAATGCTTTTAAAAAAGTAGATGAGGATATCAGAAAAACATTTTCCGAAATCACAGGTGGCAGCGCATGGCTAGATTTAGAAGATTCCGAGAATATTTTTTCAGGCGGAATTTTATTAATGGTGCAATTTCCGGGCAAACAGGCTAGAGAATCCACGGCTTTATCAGGAGGAGAAAAAACAATGGCAGCTATAGTTTTTCTACTTGCGCTCCAATCACTTAAACCATCACCTTTTTATCTAATGGATGAAGTTGATGCACATTTGGATGCCCAAAATACTGAAAGATTATCAAAGATATTATTACTTAGATCCGGAAACAATCAAATAATAATGGTAACGCTAAAGGATTCTACAGTAGCTAAATCAGATCTTATATTTGGAGTATATCCAAAAAATGGAATTTCTCAGGTTGTAAAATATAATCATCCAAGCAAAGTCAAAATAACTAAACAGAATTAAAGTTCCTCTTTTTTATATTGACTTGTTCTTATGATAAAAGCAGGAGACAAAATGATCTTTGGTAATTTTGTATTCTGGAGGATCGTTAGTACATTCAGTAGAAGATAATTTACATCGGTTATAAAATTTGCAACCAGTAATAGGAATATCAAACAAATTTGTGTTATCGTAATTTTTATAGTATATATTAGAACCTAAAGAAGAGAAATTAACAGCATCCAACAACATTAAAGTATATGGATGAAGCGGATTTAAAAGCACTTCATCGATATCTCCAAATTCAACCAAATTTCCTGCAAACATAATACCAATTTTATCACCAATAAACCTCGAGGTAGCTAAATCATGAGTAATATAAATAATAGAAATATTCAAACTATTCCTTAAATCATTTAATAATGATAAAATTTGTGCTCGAATAGAAACATCTAGCATCGACACAGGTTCATCAGCTATAATTAATCGCGGGCTGCTAACAATAGCTCTGGCAATTGAAACACGTTGTCTTTGGCCTCCAGAAAGCATGTTAGGGTATTTTTCTAAAAAATCTTCAACTGGTTCTAATTTTGTTTTACTCAAAGCTATCCTAACTTTGTTTTCTTTTTCAGCATAACTTAGATTACTACTATGAATTTTTAATGGTTCCATAACAATATCTTTAATTTTAAGGTACGGATTGATGGAACTGTATGGATCCTGATGGATCATTTGTATTAATGAATAAAAAATTTTATTTTTTTTAAAAATATTAATATTCTTTCCCATAAAATAGATATCACCCGAATCAGGTATTATAGATCCTAGGATTAGTCTAGCCAAAGTAGTTTTTCCCGAACCAGATTCTCCTGCCAATACCAAAACCTCACCTTCAGCTAATTCAAAAGAAATATCATCTATGACTTTTTTAATCGTTAAAGATGACGAAAAAAATTTTAAAGCATTTTGACTCATAGAGTAATATTTTTTTACATGTTTTAATTGAAGTATGGAAGACATTTAATAATTAAAAAAGTATTTGATACAAATATAATTGAATATCCTTATCTGAATCACAGAAATAACAAACAAACAAGTAAAAAAAATAATAGTTAAACTATTTTTGTTTTTAAAAGTTTGTTAAGTACTTTTGCAATAACAACACCGAATATCAAAAATAATAAAAATTCAGCATGGTGATTTATTTTGCAAATTTTACATATAGTCTTTGATTTTGATAAGTTAGATATTAAATTTTGTTCATTATTAAATAATTCATTGATAATTTTATGGAATTTAGGGAATAAAGAATTAATAATTTTGATATTATCGGAAATAATAGTATCAAAAAATAAGTTATCAAAAAATAATGGTTTTAGAGTAGATTTATAATATTTTACCAAAGTACCTTTTACTTCTTTGGTTTTAGATATCCTAATCAAGCCATTTTTTTTTAGAACATTCATATGATGTCTTAATGTAGTTATCGCTATTTTACAATTAGATTTTTTTAATCGAACCATCACCTCGGTTACAGAAAGCTCTCTATGATAAAGTAAATCTAAAATTTTGATTCTATGAGGATCACTTAATCCTTTGGTAATTGTCAAACTTAAAGGAAGTGTAACTAAGAGTTTCTCATTACTTGAAATATTTTTCATGAGAGATGTTTTATTTGATATGTTTTATTAAGATATAATAAAAAATACAATTTATTTGATGAATAATAAAATTTGATATCAGGTTTATCAAAGTTATAAAGATACAAAGCCGCATTAATTCGATACATAATGTTAATTATCTGAGGTATGGCAATAATTTGAATTAGCTCGATATATTTTATAACAGATTAAAGAGAACCTCTGGAATGTTATTTTAAGAATAACTGTTCCAAAGATTAGCTTTTGGTAGATTAAAGAAATCCATCTCTAACATTGTGTATTTGATAGGCGGCATAACGTGGCCTAGTACATCAACAAGAAAACGTGGCAGGCTATAGACATAGTCTCCAACCATAATTTTGAGATGTTTTGTTGCAAAGTTAATGTTTAGATTGTATTCCAACAATGCATTGCATATTTTTCTTAACAGGGACTATCTGTATAACCGTAAACTAGTATTAGCCCTTAGTTTATTATCTATCTCATATAGGCAAATATTTGACGGATGATTGAAGACTATTTCTACTATAGATATAAAAGAAAAGATATCAACAATGGGATATCTATTTGTTGAGGAGCGTTTGGCTAAGGTAGATTACCACTCTATAGCACCAGTAGACAGAAATCAGATAAAAGCAGATGGTCATGTATGGCAAAAATCGTCTATAAAAAAGGAAGAATATACTACATCCTGGTATTGACAAAGATTCACAGTGATGGGGATTATAGTCATACCAAAAAAGGGATAGTTTTTTGGGATACAAAATACATCTTATATCTACAATAGCAGCAACAGGCGGTATTATAGTACAATTGGTAGCAGATATAACTACTACTGCGAATGTTCCAGGCAACAAGGTGAATGTTCCTTTAACATTCTCCTCATATTCTCTTTACCATTGGCATGTTATATAGTGGCCGATCTTGGATTTTGTGCTAAGAAACTACGAGCATAGCAAAAAGACCTTAGGAATAGATCTAGTTTATCCGATTGAAAGATATGGAAATACCTTCAAAGAGAAGTTTGAGATTTATATTTTTATGAAGCAGCATTAGGACAATCCATATATAACAAAAGAAGAATATCTATCGAACCGTTGATAGAACTTATCAAATCAGTTTTTAGAATAGACCAGTTACCGGTACGTGGATTTAAGGCTGTATCTGCAATTGTACTATTATCTGCTTTACTTTATCAGTTAATGATATACTATAACTGTATGAATAATAAATCTAATCAAAAATCAATAAAGTACATGGTTGAAACTTGATGACATGACAATAATAGGATAAAATAATGGATCTGAAATTATGACCATATCCCAATTATCTTTGATCATATGGACTTTTCGTCATTTACTAATATAATTCCAATACAGATAATCTATAAAAATAATAGACCATAATTGATATGAATTTTAATATTCAATATATAAAAATAAGGTTTTATAATCAACAACATGAATTTATGTATATTTTGTAAAATAATTAATGGAAAACTGAATGCTAGAAAAATATATGAAACAAAACACTCGATAGCACTTTTTGATGCATTCCCACTTAAAAAAGGACACACATTGATAATTTCAAAAGCACATAAAACAAAGATCCAAGAATTAAACAAAGAAGAAAATAATGATATTTTTTCTACACTACATTTTTTAATTAACCATATTGAAAAAATAGTCGAAAGTAATTCCACTTTAGTTGCTATTCATAATGGAGAAGAATCTGGACAAGAAATTCCTCACATACATATTCATGTAATCCCTATCAAAAAATCAGACAAATCTACTGCGATTCACTCGATGTTTACAAAAGAAAAATTTTCAGAAGACGAACTTGACGATATTTGGAAAAAGATGATAACTAGACTCCAGCATAAAAACTAAAATATTGATGACAAAATATTTGGTAGTTCGGTCAAGGATTTAATAGCAAATAAAGGTTCTTCTTTTTTACTAATGGGTTTTTGAACTTTATATATAGAATTTAAAGTTCTAATAGTTTTTATTCCCAGTTCGTTTGCTGGGAAAATATCAATATCCAATCTATCACCTATCATAACACAATATTCTTTAGACATGCAGGAAGCTTCTACAGCCTTGTTAAAAACTATAGGATCGGGTTTTTTAACCCCCATATCCAAAGATAAATGTATTGTCTTAAAGTATTGGATAAGATTATTTTTTACTAAAAGATCTGCAGATCCTGATGAATTATTGCTTATTATTCCTAATGAATAGGTATTTGATAAGAGTGGAATAATACGATAGACTTCGTTATACAATTTAATTAATTTTTTTTTATTTTCTAATAGACTGTCTTTTAATTTATCAAAAATAATCCGATCATAGCCTTTTGGAAGTATTAGCCGAGCCATCAATGATACAATATTTAAAAAACCCGTTGAACCGATCATTCTATTAAATATGATATTATTTCTTAAAGTAAAATAATTTCGATAATCCATTTTTGCACCATATCCATTTAGTGTTTCAAACAGCAAATTATCAAAATAACGGATATAATCCCATTCATCTATTAATGTTTGTCCAAGATCGAAAAAGATGAAAGGTTTCATTCTATTATAGTCATAATATAATAATAATTAATATTATTTGATGATATACTCCAATGTTAATCACCGGAGATAAATTCAATAATATTTTTAAAATACCTTTTATTTTTAATTATTTATAATTTAACATCACAAAAACACTAATCTTTTGATTCTTTTTATT
>JAICXY010000123.1 GCA_025934495.1 Candidatus Nitrosocosmicus sp. | reverse complement strand
ATAAAAATTGCTGATGCGTATAATGGTATCGATAGAAAATATGACATAATATTTGTTGGATGGATGGAACCAGGTGTAGATTACAGAGATAAAATAGCTGAATCTGCACCACAATGCATAATTACAACATTAGATCAAGGATTAAGCCTTGCTGCAGAATTTGACGGTCATGGATTTGAAAAAATAGCTAGTTGGATAACACCCTCATGGGAAGATGTAAATATTGAAATAACAAATAGATATTATTCGAAAATAACAAATAAATTGATTCAAAAGCTCGCAGATCTTAGAGGGGCACATAATTTATGGTATGTATACTGCAAGCCACAATTGAAAAATAAGATAAAAAGTCTTTTAAAAAGATGTGTGATAGAAGAATCAAGAAGTGATTATAAACAATACGAGTTTGAAACTGTTCTTGACAATACAGGTTATAGATATTTTGAAAAGCTCAAAAACCCATATATGAAACAAAAATTATGGGATTGCCTATTTTGAATTAAAACACAAAGACTTAATATAATAAAATATTTTATAAAATTTTATTGAAAGTAACGACATTAGGGGCTGCAAAAGAAGTTGGCAGATCTGCCTTTTTAATTAATTCAAATAATACCAATATTTTACTTGATTATGGAGTTTTATTAAAAAGAGAACCAGCTTTCCCAATACATGTAAAACCTAAAGATATTGAAGCTGTTGTAATCACTCATGCACATTTAGATCACTCAGGATTTGTTCCTTTTCTTTTTTTAAATAAAGATTCCAAAATTAGAGCTTTAGCCACGTTACCAACTTTTGAATTATCGCAATTATTAATTCAAGATATGATAAAAATATCAGGATTCTATCTTCCTTTTGAATCATCAGATTTGGTAAATATGTTAAATCATTCAATAAATTTAAATTATAAAATAAAATATCCTGTTAAAGACATAGATATAACGTTATTTGAATCAGGTCATGTACTTGGTGGTTCAACAGTTATTGTAGAAACAGAGGGAAAAAGGGTATTCTATACAGGCGATATCAATACGAGAGGGTCAAAAGTTTTGCGTCCAGCTGATTTAGATGTTGGAGAAATTGATTTATTGATAATTGAAAGCACATATTCTCAAGCAGAACAGATTCCAAGGGAACAATCGGAAAGAGATTTGGTAAATTTTGCGTTAGAGGTTGTTGAAAGAAAAGGAATATTATTCATACCAGCATTTTCAGTAGAAAGAGCTCAAGAAATAGCATGTGTACTCAAAGCATATAATTTTCCATATAAAATTGCAATGGATGGAATGGCATTAAAGGCTAGTGAAATCATGCTTCGACATCCTGATTTTTTAAGAGATCCAGAAGTTTTCACGAAATCCATAGAAGAAGTAGAAAATATTACAAGTTGGGATAAAAGAAGAAAAATAGTGAAAGCACCAGGAGTAATAATTTCACCAGCAGGTATGCTAGTTGGTGGTTCAGCTGTATTTTATTTACAAGAATTATCAAAGGATCATCTTAATGGCATAGCACTGGTTTCCTATCAAGGCGAGGGGACGCCAGGGAGATCATTATTAGAAAAAAGACAAGTTACATTCGCAGGAAAATCTATAAAATGCTTAGCAGAAATAAATAGATTTGAGTTTTCAGGACACAACAGTAGAAAAGAATTGTTTGAAATATTAGATAAAGTAAAAGGAAATCCAAATGTATTAACTGTTCATGGAGATAATCAATCATGTACCAAATTTGCAGAAGAAATTAGTGAAAAATACGGATTCAAAGCTAAAGCTCCAGACACAGGCGAAGTTACCACCATTTAAGTATTCCAATAAATATTAATATAAATAAAACAATAGTCAAACATTTTTTATAATTAATTGATTAACAAATATGGTATTGATATAGATTTAAGTTTAAACAGTGGTCAGTATTTTTTATGGGAAAAGAAGAAAAAATCATGGTATGGAATTTATGGAGAAACCATATTAAAAATTACTGAAAAAGAGAATGAAAGAATATATGAATTTGATTCATTTCCAGAATATAATAATTGGCAAAAAAATATATTTAGGCAAGATGATAATTATGAAGAAATTATTTATGAGATTTCTCAAAATGAAAGAATAAAATATTTGGTCCAAAAATATCCAGGGTTAAGAATATTAAGACAAAAACCAATTCAATGCATATTTTCTTTTTTATGTTCAAGTAATAACAATATTCCCAGAATTCGTTTAATGTTAAGAAATTTATCAAAGAAATTTGGAAAAAAAATAGTTTTTGATGATATGGAATTTTACACATTTCCAGATATAAAATCACTCTGTAATGCATCAATTCAAGATCTTTTATCTTGTGGTCTTGGATATAGATCTAGATTCGTTTTAAACTCAGCAAAAGACATTGCAGATAAGATAATAAATATAGAATTTTTGAAAAATACAAAATACGAATTTGCAAAAGAGGAGCTATTAAAATTAGATGGAGTAGGTGAAAAAATTGCAGATTGTATACTTTTATTTTCATTCGATAAATTAGAAGCATTTCCTATTGATGTATGGATTATAAAATTTTTATGTCAAAATTTACAACAAATTACAAAAACAGAAATAAACTTAAATTCCAAGATTTCACCCATCCAATATAAAAAAATATCCAAAGAAATCCGAGATCGTTATGGAAAATATTCAGGATATGTTCAACAATATATCTATTATAATATTAGAGAAGAAAATGGTAGAAAATGGTAGAAGTTATTTAATAAAACTATTTTGTCTTTTTCTTTTTATTATCACTTTTTTTATTTCCAGCAGGTTTAGAAGATATATTTCTTGTTTGGGGTTTAGATATGGTAGTAGTATTTTTTTCGATTTTTATTAATTTTTTGCTAATTTCCTTCATTTCTAATTGAATTTGTTTAATTAACATGGATTGTTTTTCTACAATTTTAAGGCTTTTTTGTAATATCTGAACGGTTTGTTGAATTTTTTGAACCTCTTTGAACGATTTATCTAGAGATTTGTTAATAGGAGTTAGATCAATATCTTTAAATTCTTTAGAATTAGAATTTTTTTTTGCTGAATTTTTTTTAGTTGGTTTGGTATCGTCTTCTTTTAATTCTTCTTCTTCATCGTCTTCTTTTAATTCTTCTTCTTCATCGTCTTCTTCTAATTCTTCTTCTTCTTCATCGTCTTCTTCTAATTCTTCTTCTTCTTCATCGTCTTCTTCTAATTCTTCTTCTTCTTCTAATTCTTCTTCATTTGGTTTTTTATCTTCTTCTGGTTTTTTATCTTCATCGTCTTCTTCTAGTTTTTTTGAATTCAAATAAACATACTCTACATTCATTTCATTATTATCCGCAACGTTTTTTTTGTGCATAAGGATGGGAAAAGATTGGAGTTCTAATAACATATCTTATATTCTGAAATAAAACACTAATTATTAAAAGTGATCTATAAAAATAATAAAATCGAAAAAAATACTATCTTGTTTTTAATCCATTTGTAAAAGTTTTATAAATAGACAATGCTTCATCTTCATTTTTTGCACCTACAATTGTTGCAGCACCACTAGTAAGAAAACTTATAAGTAATCTATTTTGATTAGAAACGGTTATACCTAAATTGCCTTTAGATGTTATTGTATAACCTTGCGATTCAGCATTTTTTAATATATTTAATAAATTAACATCGTTTTTAATTTGTGCAGGAGTAACAGTATATGTTCTCTTTCCTCTATCTCGACCACAAAGCTCTTCTACCATCAATGACGGAATTTGAACAGTTTTTCTATTTACATTCAATCCGCATGAAGAACATTCATCGTGTCTACGCATCTGAATTTTATCAAAAACCAAATCATTTAGATCTACATATAGTAACTTGTTTACTAATGAAGGTTGTTGTCCAACAACAATTTTGACTGCTTCTGAAACTTGAATCCCAGCTACAAGATAAAGAATAGATGGATGTACTCCCTCTGTACTGCAGGTAGGCATTTCATCTTCAGATAATTCAGGAAAAATGCATCGCAAGCAGGCACTTTCATTAGGTAAAATAGTACATACAGAACCAACCATTCCAAGAGCACCTGCATAGATAAAAGGTATTCCAAGTTTTAAGCAAGCATCGTTTAATGCATATCTTGCATCAATACTATCTAATGCATCAATAACAATATCACACCCTTTAATTATATTTTCAGCTGTAAATGGAGTAACCGAAATAGGGACAGCTTCTATATCTACACTAGAATTAATTTTTTTTAAACGTTCTGCAGCGGCTTCAACTTTAACCTGACCAATATCGGCTTCGCTATACAAATGTTGTCTATGCAGATTAGATATTTCTACTACATCCCTATCAACTAATCTAATTTTTCCAACTCCCATTCCAACTAATTGTGTTGACACAGGATTCCCGATTCCTCCAGCACCAACCACGCATATTTTTGCATTTTTAAGTTTTTCCATTCCGACATAACCAATTTCTTCAAGCATAATTTGTCTAGAATAGCGTATCATATCATTGCTGGTTATTTCTGCGCCTCCAGCAACAGCAGGTAATATATAAACTGAATCACCATCTTTAAGCATAGAATTCATTCCTGCATTATTAAAACGAATATTTTTTCCATTGATATAAATATTAATTAATGCTCGGGGTTTACCATTTAGGTCTATAACTCTACGTTTAAAATCATCACCCAACATATTCGAAATGATATTAAACGCATCTTCTAAAGTTGATGCATCGATAGATAGTTTTTTTTCACCGGCACCTTTATTTAAAACAGAAGGAATTACAAATTCTACTCTAGTCAATTATAATTTACACCACATTTTTAGATTTATATCCGTTTGTTCAATGAATCATTGCCGAAACCAATTGTATATCAGGCTTAACTGGGTTAAGAGCAGGAAGAAGATCGATGATAGATTCGGTAGTTTTGAGTCCATTACCCGTGACATAACAAACTATTTTTTCATCTTTATCAATTTTACATTCTTCAATCAGTTTTTTCAATACACCAACAGATACACCACCAGCAGGCTCTGTGAAAATACCTTCAGTTTTTGCAAGCAAAAGGATAGCCTGTTTTATCTCACTATCAGTAACTTTTTCTCCAATCCCATTAAATTGCCTAAGACGTTTTAACACATAAGATCCATCACCAGGATCTCCTATTGCAAGGCTCTTTGCAATTGTATCAGGTATTTCTACAGGCATAACTTCATCAGATTTATTTTTATAAGCATCGACAATTGGAGAGCATCCATGAGGCTGTGCTGCAATTATTTTTAAATTGGAAATATCAGAAATTATTCCCAGATCCATTACTTCTTCAAACCCTTTACAAATAGAATTTAACATGGCTCCACTTCCAACGGGAATTACCAAAACATCAGGGACGGTCCAGTTTAATTGTTCCAATACTTCAAAAGCTAAAGTTTTGGAACCCTCAACATAATAAGGCCTCATATTAATATTAACTATACCGTAACCATTAGAATCGCCTATTACAGAGGCTAACCTATTTGCATCATCATATGTACCATCAACTGCTATAAATTTTGCTCCGTAAGATAGAGATTGAGCTATTTTTACATGCTCTAAATCAAAAGGAGCAAAAATGTAACAGGGCAGTCGAGCCCTACTTGCATGAGCGGCAGTTGCTGAGGCGAGGTTACCAGTTGATGCGCATCCAACTGCCGGTAAATTCATTTCTTTAGCTTTTGATACCGCAACACCTGCCGGTCTATCTTTAAAAGAAAAAGTTGGATTGACAGAATCATTTTTAACGTACAAATTTTTCAATTCCCCCAATTCAAGGCCTAGGTTATCTGCTTTTTGAAGAGGAGTAATAGAACCATTTAAACTAACAATATTTTTCTTATGTTTTATTGGAAGAAGTTCAAAATATCTCCAATAAGTTAAATCGGATCTATTTTCAAAAGTCTGCTTTGTAATATTATCGGCAAATTTATATATCACATCCAAAGGCCCAAAGCATTCTTCACATATATATAAGAATTCCGGGGTATATTCTTTGGCACATTCTCTACATTTTAACGCTTTTATAATGCCCATTATTTCCAATTGTGTATGAATAATATAATAGATAAATTGCTCTAAATAATATTAAGTATTACTTAACTATTAAAAAAGTAACTAGTGCAATTCATTATGAAAGCAGGATCTATTTCCTGTATGACAAGCAGGTTTTATAGAATCAACTAAATATATCAGACCATCTGAATCACAATCAACTAAAATTTTTTTAACAGGCTGAATATTTCCAGATTCTTCACCTTTCATCCAAATTTTATTATGAGAAGTACTCCAAAACCATGCATTACCCGTTTCCACTGTTTTGGATAATGCATATTTGTTAACATACGCCAACATTAAAATATCTTTTGTATCTATATCTTGAACTACTACAGGTATCAGACCATTTCGTTTTTCAAAATCTATTTCATTTATGGTTTTGAGCATCTTCAAATATTAAAATAGAATTATATAAGTTTTCTATACTATAGTGTAATATACAAATGACTTGGTTCACAATATCACTATCAATAACCACCAATAATAATAGGCTAATAATATGAATATTCTAAATCATAAAGACCATGATAAAAAAATTCTTCATATTGGATTTGATGATACTGATTCGACTAACGGAAGATGTACAACTCATTTAGCATATTTACTTGCAGATATTTTAATTAAAAAATTTAAAGTAAATTTCATTGATTTTCCTTTATTAATCCGTTTAAATCCCAACATACCTCTTAAAACTAGAGGCAATGGTGCAGTTTGTTTAAGAATAAAAGGAAAAGAATACGAGAAAATTAAAGAAGAAACAATACATTTTATAGAAAATTATTCTGACTTAGAAAATGGTGCAAACCCAGGTTTAGCTTTTTATGAAAAAAACGTGATTTCCAACGATTTAATTTCATTGAGTAGAAATGCGATGGATATGGTATTAAGCAGGCAAATAGCTGAAAAAATTGCAAGAAAAAACAATATTAAATATTATTTATTTAAAAAAGGATATGGCTTAGTAGGAGCCCTAGCAGCAATAGGATGTACTCTAAATAAAGATCATACTTATGAAACAATTGCATATAGAAAAAAAGTAAATATAGGAACAACAAGGAAAATAGATGAATATAAAGTTAAAAAATTAAACGATGAATCATTTCCATTTACATTTAACAATATTGATTTCAGAAAAAACAGAATTTTAATTGCACCACACGGCCCTGATCCTGTTTTTTGCGGAATCCGAGGAGAAGATCCAATAACCACCTCTTTATTTTTTAAGAATTTACAAATAGATGAGGAACTGGATGGGCATATGATCTTTAGATCAAATCAAGGAACAAATTTGCACCTAACAAACGAGCGAAGGTTATCAAAAATATTACCTTTTACATCAGGTATTATCAATTGTCAAGTAATAACAAAACCAATTATTATTCAAGGCGGACATATAATATTTTATGTAAAAGACTATTTCAATGATATTTTGCCAGTTGCAGTATATGAGCCCACACGACTAACCAAGGTAGCAGCATTATTAGAAATAGATGACAAAATTGAAATAGGATACGGAGCACACATAAAATCAAATAATGTAAAAACACTCAATTTAGAATACTTACTTATTAAAGAGTTAAAAGAAATTATATATTTCAAAAATCCCAAATGCGAAAAATGCGGAAAGAAAACAAAATCAGAAGGAAAAAATAAAGGATTTCAATGTCCCCTATGTAAAAATAAAATAAAAAATGTGTCCAAAATAGCAATTAAAAAAAATAGAGATTTGAAATGTGGTTTATATATTCCCGATCCAATAGCCCACAGACATCTAACAAAACCGCTTTATAGATACAATAATGAGAAAAAATATAATAAAAAATACATATCAGATTTATTGAAAAATACCAGATGGATATCAAAAAATAGCGGGGGGTTGATTTGAACCTACGGCTGGCTTGTTGTCCAAAGCACAGAAACCGCTCTGCGGGTTATGAGCCCGCCGGGATAACCTAGCCCCTAAAAAGGTCTGGCTTCCCCACCCCGCTAATTAATAGTTGTAATAGAGGCATTATATATATGATGACGATTTTGATTTAAAAAATATTGAAAAAATTTTGATCTGACCTATCGATAGTTATATGTAAGAAATTGATATTATAAATGCGGGAGATGGGATTTGAACCCACGAACCCCTAAGAGATGAGGTATCTCAATTGCCTCGATCTCTGAGCATCATGTATATAATATCTCACGCCTTTGACCAGGCTTGGCAACTCCCGCATAAAAGACTTTTAAGAAAATCCACATATATATATTAATAAATATAATAAAATTAGTTTAATAAAGAATATTTAAAGTAAACAACAGTATTTTCCCTATTAACAGTAGAGGTCTTTTGTATAATTACACTACTTGAATTACCTTTTAATGGGAGAATTACCTCTTCAGGTAATGAAGTCCCCGTTGATACAGTAGTTTAAAATAGTGATTGGATCATAGTCATTGTTTCTTGTAATACCAATATCTTAAATTTTTTCGAATATTTTGAAAATTTTTTTTGTTAATAAGTTTTAGAATATTATTTATATATTAATAATTAATTGGGTCGTTAACTTAAGGAAAAATCTAAGCTTTAGAATGACCATATATTTTATGAAATCTAGAAATAGAACACCTTCACAAATTATTGGATATGGATTATCTTGTACTTTCTTGGTTTATCCTTTAGAAACACTGTCAATAAAGCATTATCTTTCTTAAAAATAATAAAAAAGTCATCTTGTATCAATTTGGTACTGGATTCAAAAATACAAACAGAGAAAATATCAAAAGAATAATAAAATCAAAGAATACATAATTGATGAAACTGAAACTGCTATAAAGCAGGTTCTTCTGAATACATCTGGCTTTGGGTAGTCATTGAATCCAAGCATAAAGAAATCCTTGTAGTTAATATATCAAAAGAACGAAACATGTTTGTAGTAGTAGCCGAACGGTTTCTGTCTTACATTCTAAATAAGTATGGAAAACATAAGTTTCAACAGGCGGCAGTAAATGGTATGCTCAAGCCTGTTGGTTTTAAAACTGAATCATCATATTCATTTCTCTTAGAAAAGCATTATTGAAAGGGCAATAAAGGATGTAAAAATAGAATAGAATCGTTTGACGATTATTTTCCTTGTAAAAAGAACAAATGTAATTACATCATATAAGATAATGGCTCAAGTTGTTTGTTTATCAACACAATAAAGAAATAAAATCTTAAGTTAACAGTTGTGTAAACACATGGATGCTTCCTCTTGTAAACTAATACTGTTCGTTTTGCCTCCATGTTTTTTGTTATAGTTGTATGTCCAGTCATATACCGCTTTACCGATATCTTGTTCATTTAAAAATGTAGGATTGT
>JAICXY010000189.1 GCA_025934495.1 Candidatus Nitrosocosmicus sp. | reverse complement strand
TCTCTTGCTTGCTGTAAAACGGATTTCCATGAATCAAAGTTTGAAAATGTAATGTTGTTTGCAAGTCTTATTGCAGATACTGCATTGTCTGCAATATTGCTGACAAATCTGCTATATGCTTTGGCAATTGATTCAGGAGAATTCAAGGTATTAACTACACTACTGTATCGCTCATTGTATGGTCTCCATGCTGATTGTAGAGAATTAATTATTGATTTTTGAGATTCGATAAACTCTTCTGATATCTCTTTTGCAGTTTGAAGTGATTGTTCTTGAAAGCTATTTACAATGGTATTATAATGTGGAATTTGATTTTTTGATTCATCTATTGATTTATTGATGTTATGTTTGGTTTCATCAAGTGATCTGTTGACTGATTCTTTGAAATCGCTGTTATTATTTTTCGAAAACTCTGATGCTGATGTTGTTGTTACTTTATTACTTGAAGTATTATCATCTTGGAAATTATTTTTATTTGACATTATTATCTATGCATTGTAATATTATATAAAGTTTGGTTTTAAAAGGATTATAAAACCGGGTAAAACCGAATAATGAAAATTATCCGAATAAAAAAATAATATTGATATTAAATTTTTACACGACAATCTAGGAATATTCGTTTGCTATGTCTTTTACTGATAATTGCAATAAATGGTTTGAGAAAAACCTTGTATTTCTGAAAGATCAAGAGGTTTATTAAGTTGCTTTTACTTCTTGCCCATCAATATGTCTTTTGATAACCCATATTCATATTCACTTAAGAGGTTTGAATGACAGCTTTGACTGTGTCCAAGGCTATGTGAGTATCCTAATGATTCCACACTTGAAACCGGAACTAATCCATCATTAGGCTTTTGAAGAGCAGTGGATGTTCCCATTTCTGTTAGTGAAAATAATGAAAGATCGCAATTTCCTGATTGAGGATTCCAATCCCCTGCTATAGTATAATATCTTGTATTAGGGTTCATTTTTACTTTAGTATCTGGGGCACCGGGTTTTAAATCATAAATTGCTGGGGCGCAAAGATTATTATTTTGTGCTATTGGTGAACCCGAATTAGGCGTTCCAATCATTATTAGATTTGCTATGCCCTGGACACCACTGGCAAGATACACCCTTGCATCTAATCCACCCTTGCTGTGTCCAACTATATTCACTTTACTTTGTCCGGTTTGATTTTTAATTTGGGCTATTTTAGTTGCTAATTCTTTTGCATGATCAGATGCAGATCCACAACGATCATCAGATTGGTTAAAAGTTATGGGATAAGCAGAAATACCATCCTTTTTGAGCAGATCGTTCCATTTATTCCAAGTTGAAGCATCAGCTAAATAACCATGAATCAATATTACTGGAAGTGGTTTTTTTTTGATGAAGCACTGACTTTAGAAGAAGGTTGAGCGTGAACCATAAGGAAATGTAGTAAAACATTACTCATTAGAACAAAAGAGATAAGGACCGTTATAGAAATACTTGTAATAATATTTCTTTTATTTCCTGTTATCATTTAAATTAACAATCAAATTCAAATCATAATATAATTTAAAGTATTGTTTTTTATTCTTTGCAAATATTAAATATTAATAAAATTAAATAGTCTATTATATTTTAAACCCCTTTGTTCGAATCTGTTTCCTTGTGACATAATTCTTTGTTGTGATGATCTACAAAAAGATTAAGCCATTTTTGAACATATTTTAATTTACATTTCTTCTTTTTATGTGAAAAATAATCAAGTTTTCTGTACTATCCATTATATATCGTATATTCCTTTCAATAATGATGCTTTTCTCATAAGAAGAATGAAAGTGATGGTTTAGCTTCAGGGAACTGTAGCCTTGATGAGAATACCATATACCACTACCATAGGTGGCTGTAACTGAATGCTCTCCATATTTCCCTACAACATCTGATAGAAAACGCTCTGTCACCACAAACATGTTTTTTGATCTCTTTGTATGCTCATTCTGAGGATTTCTTTGTTCTCATATTCAACAATATCAACCAACCATATCCAAACATGCTCTGGACTGACTTTAACTGTTTCATCTTTAACATACTCGGAAACCTTCTTTCTACGCGATGAGAATTTGAGAATTATATTTTTATATCCAGTTCCAGGTGGAAACATGGTTTTGTTTAATAAAGCAAGAAGATGATAATCTATAGGCAGGCTGTTCTTCTTAAAGATAAACCTGAAAAATAAAAATATAGCGCATAACCAATATACTCTGAAGAAGATGTTCTGTTTCTTGAAATCAGAAATGGAATAAGACATATTGAACTATAATCTTTCCTTAAGTGAACAGAGCCATAAAAGTTTAAAGAAATAATACATACTCGCTCTAAAAAAATGTACTCTAAACAAAGTGGTTAAAACTCCATGGAAGTTAAAATAGTTATTACTTTTACCTTCTTCATTGTTATATATAGAAAGAATCCCAATACGGCTCTGTTAACTTAAGCCCTTATTACTCTGTTATAGTAGCAAACAAATAGGTTTAACCAATTTCTTATATGCTTTAGTTTGCATTTCTTTTTTCTACAAGGAAAATAGTCGTCAAAGCACTCGGTTCTATCTTTGATATATTGAATGGTTCTCTCTATGATACTTT
>JAICXY010000084.1 GCA_025934495.1 Candidatus Nitrosocosmicus sp. | reverse complement strand
TGAACCAAGGGATGGAATAGGGGGACACTGCCTACCAAAAGATACAAAGATGTTTATCAATTCATCAAATACATTAAAAAGTAAAATATTGCAGACAGCCATAGAAATAGATGAAAGTTATAAGGAATATATCCAAAGTAGAGAAAATAGAGATAATTCATTGCCTTTGATAACCAAAAGTAAAAAAGCTAACTGCTAAGCATGTAAACCATTTCAGAGATCTTATCGACATCCAAACAGCCCCTCATATCAATAATCGACACTTGTTTTTTAAATATATCAATATCATCTTTGTGAGAACAAAGAAAAGGAGATGGGGCGATTGTTCCTAATATTTTCCCATCAGCGTCTACTCCATGTTGAGTCAATTTTATTAATGCATCACCAGGATAATGTCCTCGAGTATCTTTACCACACAATATAACGTATTTTAATCGATGATCATTTACACAATAAGATATCAGCTGGTCTATACCCTTATTCTCAGAGTACAAACGCCCTGCAATAATCAAATTATCCATTATAGGTAGCTTTGATATTTTTAACAATAGATCAATACTTGACAAAGTACATAGAGAGATACTCGATCCACATCCTTTAAATGAATCAATATTAATTGGAAACAATATTTTACAAGCTTCACCGGCAAAATAATCCAATTTCTTTTTTAAACCCATCATATTTTATTGCCCCAGTCTATCTTTGTATAAGAAGATATTTTTAAAATTGGAGATTTATTTTCCAAACATAGAGTATTTATAACCCAGTATAAAGATTTAAAAAACATTGCATATACGTTTCTATACAATTCGCACTTTTCAACAACTTTAATTCCATTACAAACGAGTCCCATCTATGATATGGAGATACATAAATATATTATATAACAAGATCGAGATATAAATTATTTTCAATACTAATTATTTTTTTGTATCATAACCTATAGAAATACAAAAACGGATAAAAGATGAAAAACAAGAATAATTCAAGATATTCCTCCATATCAGTAGTTAACTCACAATATGCATTATTAACTATTAAAGGCAATTCTTCTACAGATGGGATCTGTTAACTTAAGGTTTTTCTAAAATAGTTTAATTTATTCAAAATATCTATTTCCACTGAATTTCAATAAAATCATGATATTTTAAGCACAATATAATCAATTTAATTTACAAAAATTTGTAGAATGTATTTTATCATTGATAGCAGGTATGATGGAAAAACTCTAAGTTAACAGAGCCTACAGATGTCTCAAGAACCATTATAATTTAAAGAATTAAAGTATAAAATATTGCTTTGTTGCATGATTCTTAAAATCGCATCCTTTTATTATATGTTATCTAAATAATTATCATCTTATTGTACAAGGACGCTTTTAACATTATTTCTTATATCATATTTTTCAATCTAACAACCACCGAGACAATCAAAAAATCTTTATATAGAAGAAAATATTGTTTTAACAAACAATCTACCTATTTCCATAACTTACAGCGCGATCTTTCCTTCTTTGTAAATCCTTTTCCTATACCAAAGAAGATAGGTTTCTAATCATGTTATTTTTTTCATCCATCCAACTCTAGTGTTCCTTCTTTTGTGCATGGTATAATTCAGTTGTCTGATAAAATTCTAAAAATCTCATTGTTATAATAACACCATCAACAGCAAATAATTTTCCCATTATTTTATTAATTTTATGATATTTTCTTCAACCACTTCTGTAACGGCTTACTCCCTTCATGAACACGTTAGTTGGTAGTTACATTCATCATGGAAAGTATTTTCTTGCTCTTGATGTATATAGATAACTGGCTCTGTAAAGTTAAGCAAAAAACTATAGATTTCCTTTTTGTTTATTCTTTATGTTATACCAGATAAGAAAGAGAACGAATTCAGAAGATATAGTTTATTCTTTGCATCTTTATTTTAGTGGTCTTTCACTAAGAAATACATCTAAAGCATTATCAAGGTTTATTAAAAGAAGTCATAGTGCAAGAGACTGGATTCAAAGATATAAACCAGAGAGACTGTTTTTTAGAAAAATAAAGATTTCTGAATTCGTAGTTGATGAAACTCAAATTAAAGTTGGCTCCAAATACATTTGGTTATGGATTGCAATCGAGTCTGAAACTAAGAATATTGTTGGTATCAACATATCGAAGGAAAGAAATATGTTTGTAGCAGAGAGATTTTTATATAACGTTACTAAAAAGTATGGAGAATATCCGATATCGACAGATAGAGGAACCTGGTATCCCCAAGCATGTAGATTTTTAAAACTTTATCATCATATACATAATTCATTTGAGAAAAGTATTATTGAAAGAACTATACAGTATATAAAGGATAGAACCGATAATTTGATGACTATTTTCCCTGTAGGAAAAAGAATTGTAAACTGAAGCATGTTAAGCAATGGTTAACCTTGTTTGTAGATTATTACAACCGAGAATTAATAACTTAACTTTACAGAGCCAGATAACTACATGTATTTTTTAGTATCCTTTCTTATTTTTTATATGCCATTTGTCTCTTTCATCCATTACCCTCTGTTGGTAACCTTGATAGCAGTTCTGTCTATCACAGAGATAAAATAATCATCTTGGAATTCTTTGTCTTTACGGTCTTTTACCTTGATATCTAGCCTTTTAATTCTTCTACAATGTTTATTGCAGTGTAATCGGAAATGGAAAGGTACTTTCCTTTAGCAAGCCTTTATGCAATACTCTCTTCGATCCGTCTGTATGGAAAATGAAAGTATACGTTGGCAATAAAAGCAGTAAAAGAAGGAAGTTATCAGGTAATAAGATGGTTCCTAATTCAGCCTTGTCTTTGTTCATCTCTTTTAGCTCGGTATCTCAGTTGTTAATGACATCAAATCCTAGCAATTTGGAACCGGTTCTAACAAGAGATCGGTTGTAATAGGACAATTTCGTATTTTTTTATTAATAGAAGTTAGATAAATGTATCTGAGAAAGAGGAATCATATAACAAAGCATAATCAGTAGTCTTTTATTGGAAAAATAATGAAAAATAAGATTTTTTAAAACGTATTCAAAAATAAATTATGAGTAAAGAAAAAAATGTCTGAAAAAGGTTTAATAATTGTTTATTATGGCAACGGAAAAGGTAAAACAACGGCAGCTTTGGGTGTCGCATTAAGAGCCATAGGATATGATCATAATGTATGTATGATACAATTTATCAAAGGAGAATGGAATTATGGAGAATTATACAGTTCAAATAGACTTAAACCAAATTTTGAATTAATAGTAACAGGTAAGGGATTTGTAGGGATAATCGATGATGATCATCTCATCGCTGAACATATACAATCATCAAAAAATGCGTTAAAAATAGCAAGAGAAAAGATAATTTCTAACAAATATAATACAATAATATTAGATGAAATAAATTATGCATTAAAGCTTGATCTTATTACAGAAAATGAGGTCATTAGTTTGCTAAACTCCAAGCCTGAAAACCTAAATATTATAATGACAGGAAATCATTTATCCAATAAAATATTAGATTTAGCTGATCTTGTGACAGAAATGAAAGAGGTTAAACATCCATTTAAAAAAGGAGTAAAAGCAAAAAAGGGGATAGATTTTTAAGGAAACAAAAAGCAAAATTAATTAATCTAACAAAATGGTTTAACTATATTGAGTATTTCTGAGACAAAAAAACTCCCAGAATTAGGGGAAATAGTAATAGTTACAGTCAAAGAGGTTACCGGCCATGGTGCATATGTAACTCTTGACGAATATGATAATCTTACTGCCTTTCTTCATATATCAGAGATAGCTACAGGATGGATAAGAAATATTGAGAGATATGTAAAACTAAAACAAAAGACAGTCCTCAAAGTAATAAGAGTAAATCAAGCAAGATCTGAAGTAGATCTATCATTAAAGCAGGTTTCTGGAGAAGAAAAAAAATCAAAAGTAATTGAGGTAAAGAAAGATGAAAAGGGATCGGCATTTATGGATATCATTAAAACAAAATTAAAATATGATCAAAATACTATTCAGGAAATCGAGGATAAATTAAGCCAAAAATATGACTTTATCTATGATGTATTTGAAGCAGTAGCAATTAAAGGTACAGACATATTAAGCAGCTTTGAATTAAAGCCTGAAGTAATTGAAGCTATTGAACACGAGAGTAAAAAAATTCAAATACCTCATATTGAAGTAAGAGCAGTCCTTGAAATAATTGTTAAAAAAGGCAACGGTATTGACATAATCAAGAGCATTTTAACCTCTGTAGAGGGTTCAAAAAATAATGCCAAAATTGATATAACATATGTGGGCGCTCCAAAATACAGGGTAACAGTAACTGCAGAAAATTTTAAAATTGCAGAAAAAGTTCTCAATCAAGCAATAGAAAAAATAAAGAATAACATAGAAAAAAATGGTGGAACATTTAAGTTTTCAAGAGAAGAATCTAAAAAAACTCATCATAATATATAAACATTAAAAAAGATAAAGAATGAAACATAGAATTAGAAAATGCAAAATCTGCCAGCAATATACATTAAAGGAGATTTGTTCATTGTGTAAAGCGGAAACAAATGACCCGCATCCACCTAAATTCTCACTAGAGGATAAATATATTAGATATAGAACTGTAGATGCCCATAAAAATAGACAAATATTGAAAAAATAATATATACCAAGATCTTTATTAGATAATTCAAATATAATTAAAACTATATTTCATTTTAAACAAAACTACTATATTATAATATTTGTGTCAAATAATATATCTAAAACGCGAATAAAAAACGGTTTATTGGATCTATCCGTATAAAGTAATACTAAAGGGAAAAGACCTATTTTAAAGTTTAAAAATAAATCTCAATGAAAGCGATATAATTATTTAATGACTTTATCATTGTTTTTGCTTTTAATATAATCAGGATATTATAAACCACAGATCAACAATAAAACTTATTTAGATAAATCCATGGTGTTGCTAATGTTATTTAAAATGTTGTGTTTAGATATGTTTTGAAGGGCGGTAACATTTGCAGGGGTTGCATTAATTGTTTTAGCTATTGCAATATCAGTAGCATTGGTATTTTTAGTTAAATTAACTACAAATGGAATAAGATTAGTTTTATTAGCAGGGGTAAAATTATTGACTTTACTGAGGTCAGTGGTATTCAAGGAAGAGTTGTTGCGGTTAGTTGCATTTAGAATAAAGTTATTGCTAATGTTATTTAAAATGTTGTGTTTAGCTATGTTCTGAAGGGCGGTAACATTTGCAGGGGTTGCATTAATAACCTGTTTAATTGGAATAGTTGTAGCATTAGTATTCTCCATTTCTTTTATCATAAGGGGTATTAATGAAAGCGCAGTGGTATGATTAGATTGCAGAGTAAGAAGATCACTTTTCGATGAATTCGACTCCTGAGCTCTCGCGATAAAAGCGTCATTTATTGGAGAGAATATATTAGAAGAAATCAATAAATTAAAAGCGATCGATATCAAAATCAAAGAGAAAAATCCATTAAAAGTTTTTATATATTTATCATGCATATTATTAAATAAGAATTATCCGATAAAATATATATATTACTATTAAAGTCTGAATTAAACGTTTTAGAGAATATAGATATAAAAGTCAAAATTATTTTTAAATAAAAAGAAGAAGATTTATTTGCTGGCTATACACAGACCGTCTGGTACTGATGTATTGCAATCATTTGAGGTAAATGAGTTCCTGTTTATATTTATTGGTAGACCATTAGCATTATTGACATCTACACCAGTATTTTTCATTATAGTATTTGTATCTATTTGATTGTTGGTACTTTGACCATCTACAAAGACACCGTTATTTGATCCTTGAATTATATTTGTATCGATCTTGTTACCAGCGGAGTTAACTAGTGTCACACCTGCCAAATTATTTGATTCAAGTAGGTTCTTTGAAAAGGTTGTCCCTTGTGATGAGTGAGAAGCCATAGCTATTGCATTATTAAACATCATATTTTGTTCAATATCAGTATTTTTTGCACCTGTATTGAAGATTGCAATTTGATTGTTTTGGAAGATTACTCTACCTATCTGATTATCTTGGCCACCAGTATTCAAAATTCCTGCTTGAAATCCAGAAATTGTTCCAGGTCCTGTAATAGTTACACCACTAGAAGTTGCAAGCATAATACCTATCTTTGAACTGTCAGATCCTGGTCCAGCAAGAGTATGTCCATTTAGATCAATGGTAATACCATCAGCGCCTACAATCAAACCATCGGATTTGCAATCAAGATTTGCGGATAACTTTACGCTATCTTTTATTACCTGACCACATGATAAACTTGCAGTTGCTATATCAGCGGTATTGTTACTTGAGCTAGAACTAGCTCCATTGAATACACTATTTGGTGCTGCTGCTGCCAGAGTCGGATGTATTAACAATGCACCCACAGATGCAAATGCCATTAGTGCCGTCATGAGGTATATTTTATTATTCATTCAAACATACAACCATTGTATAATATATATAGGAAACTGTTATTTGTACCTAATTCAAGATTACTTTTTATGAAATATAAATAATTAGCAAGTAGATTGATTATAACTTTTATATGATAAATTCTTTGGTAAATTATAATTACATATAGAGAATATCCGATTAAACAAAAATTAATATTAATATTCTTACAAAGTAATAATATTTGAAATTTGCCATTATAGGAGCTGGTGTTGCTGGAAGTTATTTGGGCAATATGCTTTATAATAATGGCCATGATATAACAATTTTTGAAGCATATAAGAAAGAAAAACACTGGCCAGTTTGCGCTTGGGGAGCTTCGAAACACATGCTGCAATATTTTTCTCAACAGGCAGGTTTAGAATTCAAAGATTACATATTCCACACAGGAAAAAAACTTAGAATGGAGCTTCCCAACAATAAGGAAGAATATCTTGAGTTAAAAGGATTAGTAACATATAACAAAAAACAATGGGAAAGCGATTTGCTTAAAAATATCAATATCGAATTTAGTGCTATTTGTAAAAGAGAAACCTTCCCAATAAATAAATACGATTACGTGTTGGATTGTACCGGATTTCATAGAGTACTATTACCAAAACCTAAAAATGATTTTATCATTCCTGCATATGAATATCTGGTAGAAAATGTTCACGATATTAATGAATTTTATGTGATAGGATATAAAGGAGCAAGAGGATATTTTTGGTATTTTCCACTAAATAACGGAATGGGTTTTGTTGGTGCAGGAGACATAGATAAAAATTATTACGGAATTAAAGAGTTTTTTAACCAACATCCTGATGCAAAGATAATCAAAAAAATTGGAAGGCCCATAAGGTTATCGCCTCCATTTTTAATGGAACCCTTTTATAGTAACAACATTATCGGAATAGGCGAATCAATAGGCACAGTATTTCCAATGCTAGGTGAAGGAATAATCCCATCTTTATTATGTTGTGAAATATTTTTAAAAGTGCTAGAAGAAAAAAAAGAGAAAAATGGTAAATTTGATAAAGAAGAATACAGAAAAAGAGTTTTGAAAAAGTTTCAATATTATCATGATGTATATAAAATCATAAGATTGAAGATGGATGGCAAATTAAACACAGTAAAGCATTTTAACTTGTTAATAAGTATGTATAAAAACATGAAAAAGGAAGAGAAAAGATTTGGTTTTGAAATTAGTTTTGAGAAAATGAGAAGGTTAGTAAATGCATTATAATAAAATTGTACATCATTTTGGCATATCATCAAGCTTTTCTTTTTTTGGTGCCTGAGTAATATCTTTAATCAATTCATCCGTTGGAAATGGAGTCACATCATCATCGCCCACCAATTCATGTTTATTTGTTCTTTTTAATATTTCGTTGAGATAATTTATAACAAATTCATCTTCTTTTTGAGTGGTCTTCCCTTTTATTAATCTAATTTGATATTGACTTATCCAAGCCCAAACCCAATTCTCTCTAATTAAAGTTTCATTTTCAACAGAGTATTGATGTTTTCTATGCCAATATCCTATCATAATTGAGCCTGGTACATATATTAGAAAAAAAATAAGGACAAAGATAGGAAGGTTCAAATGACTACCAATTCCAAAAGGCAACTGCTTAATAGCAAAATTATAAGTAATCAGAATAAAATTAATAAACGCCAAAAAAAACGCAAGGTAAATGCTATGACCATTTCTAAAATCAAGCCACCTTCTTCGTATAAAAGTTCGATTAAATTTTCTTATCATATTAAATTATAAATTGTTTCTCTAATTTAGTTTTACCCTAAAAAAGTTATTTGCAAACATTTAAGAGTAATCGATATAATCGATAAGTCTTAATTATTTTTACAATAATCATAATATTCATAAACCTTATTTGAAATAATTGACAAGTCGTGATATTTTTTAACATAGATAGGTCCCTCCTCTGAAAGCCTTTTACGTTCAGATTCATTATCAATAAGATCTAAAAGATCTTGTCGAAAAGAATCTTTTGTGGTCCTGAAAACAGGGGGTTTATAAATATCATATAATTCGTCGGAAATATATGCTATAACGGGTTTACCAAGAGCCATCGCCTCGGTTTCTGCTGTTCCGAACCAACCCATTTCAGGTATTATTTTTCCGACATATAAATCACTTTTACCAATCACCGTTAACGATTGATCATGATTAAGATTGATAACTTTATTTACAATAGCTTTGTTTTCTTTTTCAACATAATTAAAGGTGTGAGTAAAATAATCCCATTCGGGTTTATTTAAATAATATGGATAGTGAGCAATATGAAGAGATTTGTCATTAGTCTGTGTTGATTTATTTTTGAATTGTTCTATTTTTCTTATATCAACTGGAATTGGCAACCATTTACCATTTGGTGCTAATGTTAAAAGATCTGGAGTAGACACTAAACAAAAATCCAAATCTTTATCACCAGTCATCCTGAGATCACTCCCATGATAATGTTTTAAAAAGATTTTTTTTTTAAAATTTTTCTTTAAATAAGCATGCAAACTACCAAATGGATAATGATAATGCCATACATCATATTGTTTTAGTCGCATATAAAATAGATTTTTATCAAAAAACGAATTATAGTTTATTTTTGTTCCGCCAAACCGGTTTTGTGTTAATTCATCAAATACATAAACATCAGTATCATCACCTTTTTGTTGTTGCTCTCTAGATAACATTGATCCAATTCCGGCAGTATTTCCAATGTGCGCAATACGCATTTAATAGCAGATGATTTAAATTATTATATATATCACTTGCATAATTAGAAACAAACTACACTTTCAATATCAACCTTGTTCATAATCCTATAGTTTACCAGGCCTGCTATTATATCTAATAATTTATCGTATTTTCTCAATTTGTTTCTAAAGGTATCGCTCATAATCCTGCTGTACTTTTTCAATCTACAGATATAGTATGTTCCACTATTACCTCTTTTTTTAGAATGAATAGTGTTGGACTTGATTTCTTCTTGTGACAACACTAGTTGGTTTATCTTCTTTTTGCACGGCAAGGCAGATAGCAGTTGTTCTGAGAAATCCTTTTCTACACCAAGGTATCCAAGATCAATCACATTAACAACTTATTTGGTAGTCCAGGGATTATTCTTTTTATATACCGAATATATAATCATGCCTCCGTCCTTTCTTATAGCCTATCTTGCGAATAACAAGACCATGATCGTTAACCATAATCTGATAATTTACTGCAGTAGTATGTATTTTCTTCTTGCCTCAAGAATAGTATATCCTACGTCTTCTTTTATCTATAGGTCTAGGCATTTGTTGCTCTGTACAATCTATAAAAGCAAGAATGCCTGGAAAATACTTTTCTATTACTTCTTTTGTCGTTTTCAATCTTTTGGTTATTTAATATGTTTTCTGTGGAATCAGTACACATTGCCTTATCATATTCAATATTCAATCTTTTGTATATCTCTACGAAGATGTTGTTCATCTAAATCAAAGAGAAAACAAGAAAGTGTAAGTTATATAAAAAGATAGTACACCAAAAGAATTAGAAATCTATTCCATAGATCAAGTTTGAAAGATCTAACTTAAAACAGCACCAATGTCCCTCTTTCTCTTTCTTTCTTTTAAAAGATACGCGTTGTGTTGTATATCTACCGTTTATATTTTTATAATATCTCTTTATTGTAAATATCATTGAACACTAGTAATGTCAAGCCAGCAGTGAATGATTTGAAAAGCAGTAGTGATTTTTTTGATAACCTGTCAAAGGAAAGCAATTTATAAATAACTAATGGATGATGAGATTCATAAAGCTGTTTGTCCTAATTATGAAAGAGCTCTTGGGTATATTAAAAATACAATAATATTTTTGTTGAAGAAAACAAGCAGTATTAATAGTTTACATAAAAACATACAGTATTCATCATAAAACTGTTAACAGAGCTCTAATATAGCAATACAGTGTACAAACACAAAATAAAAGATATAATAAGATAAGGATACAGAGATTGAAAAACTTCATACAATGGTTATAATGTAATAACAAAATATGAAAATATTAATTACAGGAGCTGCTGGTTTCTTAGGCAGCCACTTATCAGAAAAATATGTAAATGAGGGTCACATAGTCTATGCGCTTGATAATCTACTTAATGGAAATCTCAATAATATTCGAACCCTATTACACAGAAAGAATTTTAAGTTTATTCATGATGATGTTAGAAATCAGGAGATCTATCACAAGCTTCCTACAGATTTAGATGCAATAATACATTTAGCTGCTCAAATTCATGTAGATCGATCTATTGTAAATCCAGAAGAAACTTTTAATATAAACGTAAATGGAACTATGAAGGTTTTAGAATTTGCAAGAATGAACGATATTAAGAAAATTCTTTTTGCATCTACTAGCGAAATATATGGGTCAGCTAAATATGTTCCTATGAATGAAGAACATCCTTTATCTGCACAACATCCTTATGGAGTAAGCAAAATCGCAGCTGATAGACTATGTTATACGTATAATGAAACTTATGATTTGGGAATAGATATTGTAAGATGTTTCAACTTCTTTGGTCCACGGCAGAAGGATTCAGGATATGGAGGAGTTATTGCAATATTCATCAACAGAGTATTACAAAATAAACCACCGATCATCTATGGAAACGGAAATCAAACTAGAGACTATATGTATATAGATGATGCAGTAGAAGCATATGATAAAGTTTTAATGTCAACAGACAATCCAGGGAAAAATGGCATTAACTTTGGCAGTGGTACTGAAATATCGGTTAACGAGATCGCAGAATTGATATTAAAACACGCTAATTCAGATAAAAATTTGAAAGCAATTCATGTTGATCCGAGACCTACAGAAGTTCAAAGGTTATTTGCAGATATATCGAAAGCAAAAGAAAACCTAAAGTTTAAACCAGAAACTGATTTTGAAAAAGGAATATTATTATTGATAGAGTGGTACAAGAATTATAAATCTGAATTGTGGCTTTATTAATTTTGAATAATTTTGATGCATATTGAAAGTATTTGTTACTGGAGATAAAGGATTTATTGGAACCAATTTAACTAAAAAATTTCAAGATGAACGAATAAGTTTTACAGATTATCAAAAAAACGAAATAAAAAGAATCAACATTCTAGAAAAAGATCAGTTACAATATGTTGAAAATGTAGATGCCATAATTCATCTGGCAGCTAAAACATCCATTACAAACTCTATTAATAATCCACACGAAACGTATTATACTAATATATGCGGTACACTAAATCTTCTAGATTTTGCTAGAGATAGAAAAATAAAAAAAATTATTAATATAAGTACCTATGTATATGGAAAACCAGCACATATACCAATTGATGAAAAACATCCAATAAACCCACATACTCCATATAATAAAAGCAAAGTCATCTCGGAAAACCTTTGTAAATATTATTCTCAAGATTATGGAATAAATATAGTAACTTTGAGGCCATTTTATATATATGGGCCCCTATCCAATCCTCATTCTTTTATATCCTCAATCATCACACAAATAAAAAAAAATGGAGAGGTATTTTTAAGTCAGGAAGGTACAAGAAGAGATTTTCTTTTTATTGACGATTTTACAAATCTTTTATTAAAAATTTTAAATAATTTTCCAAGAGGCTATAATGTATATAATGTGGGTTATGGAAAAAGCCATAGTTTAGAAGACATTATCAAGATAATTGAAAAAATATTAAATTTAAAAATACATATTCAATATGACAAATCCATCAGACCAAACGACATTGCAGAAATGGTAGCAGATATTACAAAGGTTACAAAATCATTTGATTGGAAACCTCAAATAAGCATAGAAGAGGGGCTAAGACTTATTTTAAAAAGTTACAAAGGATAAGAATAAGAACAGTCAAATAATCCGAGGAGGGATTTTGCATCACAAAATATCGATTGTATATACAATAAGATTATTAGTTCAAAAATCAATTTTATATCATGCATTGCTTTGTTTCAAAACTTCGTTTCCTTATTTTTAAATAAAATCAGTTCAAGTTCGAGATACCTTTATTTAGAATTAATTTTATTTTGATAACGATATAATCGTAAGAAAAAAAATTAGCAATTATGCAATAAAGCGCAATGATTGCCCATAATTAACAAAAAATATTTTATTGATTTAAACCCTATTTATAAGGCGAAATTGTTAATTGCATGTATTTGTAACCATCATGACCATCTTCTACTTCAATCAAGTTTAATCCTGGAGAACGTACGGCAATAATACAAAGTTTATTCTCGGGTAACATTTGGATATTTCTTCTTTCTTTGCCAACTTTGATTTATGCGCTGAAAGATTATCAAGTACAAGGAAAATATTTTGGATGTTCTTATCATATCTTCTATCAATTCTTTTTAGAAAATCGATAAACTGTTTTCCGGTCTTCTTTTGGTAGCAATGTATATGCATCTTGTCATTTGTATGATCATACACCCCTTCAAACATATTCAGAATTCCTTTTATTTTTTGAGCATTCTCAACCTTTGCCTGTACTTATGACCACGTTGTATCCCTGTGTGTATTTGCTGTAACGGCCATTTTTCGTCTACATACAGTAACACAGAATTTGATGGTCTGTTATATCTTGGTTGTTAAATGTACTTTTTTTCAAATATATTCTGAACTATTGTTTTTATTAAATAAGACAGTTTTAGATTTTCTATACTTTATTTTATGCTTTAGAAGGATATTTCTTATTTCTGTAGCATGGCTTATTCTGTCTACCTTCAAATCATACATAATAAAGCCTGCCAGTACACATAATGACCAAGCAGAAAATCCTAAACCAAACGATCGCGGATTTGCAGATGCTACACCTACTATTTGTTTTTCTATATCATTATCAAATTTATGCTGTTTATGACTATGCTTTTTTGATAGACGGCAACCAATCACCACGATGTTAACATAAAAAAGTGGATACAGTTTCAATGAAAAAAGTATTGAAGGTATTATATCCAGAAAACATATACAAGCAAACCAATCATCAAAATATCTGATAATATAGAGAAAAAGATAGTTGTTGAGATAGCAACAGTCAAGAATCCAAGAGACTGTTATCAGTTACCCTTCTCTACATGGTCATTACGTTGTGTTCTTGCAGGATACATATCCAAGGAACTAAATCTTGTAGTCCATAAGTCATTCTGAGATTAGAAATATACTCCTAAAACATGGGATAAGGTTCAGACAAGGCAATCAAAGGTAACCTTCTTGGGTGATAGCATAGATCCAGAATACCATTTGAAAAAAAGCGAATTGAAGTACTAAGATACAATAAGTTACCTATTGACTCAGTCCTGCTCTACGAAGGA
>JAICXY010000139.1 GCA_025934495.1 Candidatus Nitrosocosmicus sp. | reverse complement strand
TTTCGTAATGAAAGACCGAGAAAATAAAGATGTAAAGAATATACTATGTCTTCAATGCTTGTTCTTTTTCTAATTTGTTGTATCATACATTATAAGCAAGGAAGAAATCTATAGCTTTTTCCTTAACTTTACAGAGCCCCTGCTAAACAAGGTACTAAAAAGTAGTTAAAAAAGTTAATTTTCAATCACATTGTATAATCAAGTTAATAAAGGCCATAAATAAAATATAAAGTACAATGATAACAGTATAAAAGTAATAAAATAAATATGATTTTAGAATTATTTAATTCAATAATAACTTATATCACATCATTTATTTCTAGTCTAGGATATCCCGGAATATTTTCTCTCATGGTAGTTGAAAGTGCTATGATTCCCATACCAAGTGAAATAATAATGCCATTTTCGGGATTCCTTGTTGCAACAGGCAAATTATCATTTTTTGAAGTAATTCTAGCAGGTTCGTTTGGAAATTTAATTGGATCGATAATCACATACTACGCGGGTCTAAAAATAGGTAGACCTCTGATTATAAAATACGGTAAATACATTTTTTTCAGCGAAAGTCATCTGAGATTTACAGAAAAACTATTCGAAAGATTGGGTGATAAAATTTCATTTATAGGAAGATTATTACCAGGAGTAAGAACATATGTATCTTTTCCTTTAGGTATTGCAAAAGCCAACCTTATCAAATTTATGGCATATACTTTAATTGGATCACTGATTTGGAATGCTCTTTTAACATACGCTGGACTTCGACTTGGAAGCAATTGGCAAAGTTTTCACAAATATTCGCCATATTTAGATATCGTTGCAGTTATTATGATAATAGCGTTTGTGATCTGGTTTATATATAAAATGAAAAAGATGAATGTGAATAAAAAATTTGGCATACATTAAATTATAACCCATTATTTTTTTATTCTTTTGATATTAATATTTTAAACTATATTGCCTAATTGGTCTAATTTGATATTCTTTATCAAGTACAAATAACATAGATTAACATAAAAAAGAAGAATCAATAAACCTATTATTTTTAGTTATAATAAAATCTACAAAAATACAATGACTAACTTTACACACTCTTTTCATTTAATGATAAATTAATCTTAACATTATATTCATTTTTGTGCACTTGTACCAAAACAAGGGAACGCCAGTGTATGAATTACGATTAATTTTATTTTTACGTTTAATTCTATCTTAAAGGCGTCGAAGGGTGGTATATTCCAAAAGTAATTTTGTTTTCTGGCTACAACTATATAATATAGTCTTTATTCTAGCATTAGGAAAGATAACTTGCCAATATCTTTATGATAAATAAAAAGATTAAAATAAAATTAAAGTTGGTGTTCGGAGCAAAAATATTATTTTCGGCATTAAAACATAAGAATCCTCGCAATATACAAAAGTATAAAGATATTATTACAGACTGCAAAAGTTATTTCAACAAAAACATCGCATTCAATATACAATGGGAAATAACAGTACAAACAATTGGACTTTTAGATAGATAGGGCATAAAACTGGATTTAATAATTACATTACCTTATAGAGGAGAAATGTATAAAATATATAGTAAAGAATGATTGTTGTTGTATTTATGCTATTTAGTAATAAACATCTCTAAATATAAGCAACCGAGTATAAGTAATATCGTAATAGAATATATTGCTGGTCATTTCCAATTAATTTATTATTTATTTATTTATTTATTTAATAATTTACTCATTTAATGAATCTCTTGAACCGAATTCATTTTTTAACCCATACACGCTTGCAATTCTTTTTATATCAATATTAGTAATTTTACAGCATTTATGAGCTAATTTCAAGCAATAAGGATATCCGTTTATACTATGATAAAAAAGCCCGTCTACTATTTTTTGAATGTCATCGATCGATAATGTCAAATTATTAACTATTTCGATTTTAATCAAAGGAACAAAAGGTGATAATCTAGCGTAAACTTCTACAACCTCAAAAATACCAGAAAGATTAGAATTTTTATTGATGTTAGGTAAACTAAATCCAGGTTCAAAGCCTAATTTATTAAAATAATATATATCTGCAGCTTTTGCTCCGTATTTTTTGAATTGATTTTTGGTATTAGAATTTTTTGATATAAACAATATTAAAGAATCGTTTGTTTGTTCAAACAATGAATGTAATTTATTTGCATAACGGGAGCTTTTATTATGGAGTATGTTAGATATTATTGAACCATCAATACACAGTATATCGGGTTTTTTATCCATATTTATAACCGAACTTGACAATTCAATTTCCATAACCATCGCTTCTGAACTAAGAGAATCCCCACTTATGGTATTAACACCATAATTCCATCTAGTAAATACAGTATGATTAAATGAAGTTACAGCAACGCAGTCTATCACAAAGAGATCAATTCCTTGATAAGATTTTTTGTTCCAACTACTATCAATACCAATAGAAAATGTTTCCTTTTTCTTTGGAGAATATTCGATCCATTGACTAGAAGCTATTTTTAAAATATCATCAAAAGAATCATCATGTATTAATGACAATTTATTTTCTTTATTTTTAATAGCGTCAATATAAAGATCAGCTAGCAATAGAATAAAGAATTTCAAACTTGTTTATTTATTTATTTTATAAAGTACATCTATACAATCCTTCAGAAAAATAGTGCCTCACTGTTACAAAACAAACAAAAATACTAGTTGAATACCTCTAGATTTAAACTAAAGTGAATATTGATATATAACATTGCCTTGCCTTTGTTAGATCATGTTTAACTAACAAATCAGTAAAAATAGCATCCACAATAACACCATTTTATAAAATAGAAAGAGGGAAATATATCAAATAATTTATTAATTTATCTATCTATCTATCTATCTAGCTTTAAAAAATACATTATTTACAATAATAATTATTTCATTTCGAGATAGGAAAAATATGCTATTTATAATCCAATAAATAATTCCAAAGTATATACTAATAACAATAATATAAAAGGTTCATGAAATCATTAATTGAAATTAATTTACCACCTAAAAAATAGAAAAAAATAGTAAGAAATTTTATTTTATTGGAAACTTTAAACTAAATGGATTTTCAGAAGATTGGGATTGAGTTCCCCTATCCAAAGTTGTAGAAAGCGTACCATTTATTATAAAGAAATTTGGTTTGGGTGAAGATTTGGAAATACTACTTGAATTAGAACTGGTATTTAAAGTTCCATTTGAATTAAGTAGAGCTCCAGCCTCGGGTGTTAATGGTTGTTGATCCTTTAAAGTTATTGTTTGATTACCGATGATAGGATAAACAGAACTAAGCGAATCAATAAATCCTTGCGGTTTACTTCCAATATCTGCAGAAGCCAGTCGGATATTTTTAAAATATACATTATAGCTCAAAGTTTCTAAAATAGCAGCACCTTGATTAGGATTATGTACATTTAAGGCTATTTGCAGATATGACGCATTATTAATGGGTAATACATTTACAGATTTTGCTGATACTGTCAAATTGTCATAATTGGAGGAAATTTGTTTTTGTGGCGATGCTGCGGCTGCGGCGGCTGCTGCTGCTACTGTTTGTCCTTGTTGTTGTTGTTGTGGTTGTTGTTTTGAACCTACAACACTGGATTTAGAATGTGACAGTGAAGATAAAGGAGTAGAGGATTTAGCAATATTAGAGCTAATTTTACTTACATTTAAAGGAGATGAAGGAGAAATAGACTTTTCTGATGAAAAAAATCCAGTATTTATAAAATAAAATACGATTCCAATCAATAATATAACTATTCCAGCGCCATAGACAACTTTAGTATTCATAAATATCAATTACTAACAGTAGTGCCTATAAAATGGTTTAGAAAAATAATTTTTAAAATACAATCAACTAATAATAACGTCACAAGAGGAATAGGAGGAGAAGGAGGAGAAGGAGGAGGTGAAAGTATACTAATGATTTTAAATACTGATGATAATAATTGGGATGCAGAAACATATCACAAGGTTTCAGATATTCAGGAATCATGGGCAATCGAACTTTTAGAAAAAAGGAAAATGGATGAAAATGAGATTGTGATGGATGCAGGATGCGGAACCGGCAGGGTTACAAAAATAATAGCAAACAAAGTCAAAAGAGGCAAAGTTTATGCAGTAGATGTAGACGAAAATATGATAATAAATGCTAAAAAGAATCTCAAAGATTTGCCAAATATAGTATTCGTCAAATCAGATTTAGCAGATGTCATACTACCTGAAAAAATAGATCTGGTTTTTTCTAATGCAGTAATACATTGGATTTTAGATCATAAAAAACTATTTACAAATTTTTGGAATTTATTAAAACCAGGTGGCAAATTATTAATTCAATGTGGAGGAAAAGGTAATTTAGATACAATTCCAAATACACTGGAAAAGGTCAGAAAGAGCAAGAGATTCAATCAATATTTTGAAAATTGGAAAATACCATGGAATTTTGCATCATCTGAAGATACGATAAAGATTTTAAATGAAATAGGATTTAAAGATATACAAGCAAATTTGGAGGAAAAAAAAGCCAAATTTAGAAATCTTCAAGAATATATTTTATTTATGAAAACAGTTGTAATGAAACCATATTTATCTTATTTACCTACAACAGATAATAATAATAAAATTAAAAATTTATTCATAGATGAATTTCTAAATGAACTTTATAACAATAACAAGAATACCAACAGAAAGCAAAACATAGATTTAGAGTTAAATTATGTTAGGTTAAACATAACAGCAAGAAAATGAAAACGGTGAAAAATTGAGGAGTATTTTTTAAAAAAATTAAAAATTAAAATTTGGTATATTATTACCTAAATATTCTCTAACTGGAGATATAATTTTATCAAGGTATCTCGAGGTGGCCATTTTTAGATCTTTGGGATGAATTTTGTTTTGTTCATAATCTTTTTTTACTTCATCAGATGAATAGTATGACAGGTTACCGCCATATTTTGATGGACGCTCCACAATAAACTCATCATACTGATGAAAAATTATATATTTTATAATTTCCAAAATAGGATTATCCTTTGAAACTCCCAACGGACAATATGCTTTATTTATTTTATGAAAAATTTCCTGTTGGTTATCATGAACTAAAATACTGCTTGAAGGATTACTCTTACTCATTTTATTAAAAACTTTGGAATCATCAAAATTTTTATCTGCATTAGAAATATTAGATAATGATTCGGTGGTAATGTTAGAAGCAGAAGAAAGATCATCAGAGATGTGGGAGGAATATGTGTTGACGGTGCTGGTAGTAGTAGTAGTAGTAACAGGTTCAGAAAGACCGGGTAAAAGATGATGATGTACAGAAACAGGAATTTTCCATTTGAGTTTTGGAAACACCTCTCGAACTAACATATGAATTTTCCTTTGATCAGTTCCTGCGTGAACAATGTCTAAATCCAGTGCTTTAATATCTACAGACTGCATGGAAGGATAGAGAAGCTGAGAAAAATCCAAAGTATCTTTTTCAGTTCTTCCCATAATAGTTAAAGATCGGAGCGTTCTTGCTAGTGTAATTTGTTTTGAAAAAAGTACAAAATTTTTCCAATAATCATCGGTTGTCTCATAAAGATCCGATCCAAAAATCACATTAACACCAGGACAAAAAAATTTAAAAGCTTTTTCATAATATTTAGAGATTTCTGCAATTAGATCCCAGTCATTATTTAATTTATTATTTATATAGGTATGCCAATCGGCCAAAAAAACATTTGACTGGATACCAGTTTTTATAAAATCATTAATTTTAAAACCAGTAAGAATTAAGCTACCTAGATGTAACTTTCCAGATATTTCTAATCCTATATAATGTTTAGGCGAAGTTCTGGTTTCGAACAAAGTTTTCAACTCATCAATAGTAACTATTTCTTCAGTAGGAGGTCTTTGTATAAGAGAAATCTTTTCCGCAATATCCATTATAAAAAAACTAATCACGAACGGTTATTATAATTATTAATTTCATTAATTTTTTATTTTATTTTATTTTATTTACTTTTGCGCTAATAATCTTAAGTGGGAAATTTTCACGGTATTGTTCAGATGAAAAAGAAGGAGTAGGAGAATGATAAGGAGAATTTATACCACATTTGGAAAATTGACCAAGAGCATTAGAGTATACAATAGATGGCAGACAATCATAATTTAATTTGATAAATTTTTTTCTCAAACGATATTTTTTATCCATATTCAAATAAAGATAATTTTCCAAAATACCTTCTCTAAGTCCAGCAGAACAAACAAGTACCTCTGCAAAACCCAATGTTTCCATCAAAATTTTAATGACACAACTTCCAGGGGTTATCGTTTTGGATCGTTGTTGGTCAATCAACTTTATCTGCAACAATTCATTCTGTGAAAGTCTTTTAAACACATCGTTTGAAAGATTAACTAATTTTTTGGACAGTGTAAAATGGTTGTATGAAAAAGGAGGAGAAATTTTAAAAATTCCGGATACAAATTTGTAAAGTGTTCTAATCGTACCTCCTATTCCAACTAGTTTGTTATTCAGAGATTTATTTAAATCAAATTGTTCGATAGATGGAAGATGTTTATAAAGATATTCTTCCAAGTGGTCATACCGGATTTCTTCTTCTAATTGTTGTTGTTGTTCATCGAATTGTACAAATTTATCAGTTAGCCTCAATGCACCAAGATCAAGACATATTATTTTTTTTATTTTATAGTTTTCTACATGGACTATTTCGATACTGCCACCACCTAAATCAAAAAAGATTCCATCAGGAATATGCATTTTAGACTGAGCACCAAAATAGGAGAAAAAACCTTCTTCCATTCCAGAGAGCACATTAAATTCAAATCCAGTAATTTTTTTGATTTGTTTAACTACTTCTTTACCATTATCTGCATCCCTTATCGCACTAGTAGCAATTGGAATAACAGTATCAATTTTCATTTGCTTTGAGTTATTTTTAAATTTATTAAGAAATTTAATAACGCTTTCAACATTTTGAGAATTGATTATATTATTATTTTTAGACAAATTATGACCAATTTGGACATATTCTTGTAGTTGACCTTTTTTTGAATAATGACCATTTTTATAAACATTATAAATTGAAACCTTGATAGAATTATAACCAAGATCGATAATAGAAAGATCTTCTTTTTTCTTTTTTACTGCGATAGGATCGTTATACAAATACCATCATAATAAAAAAAATAATAGTTTATTTATTTATTCATTATAATACACATAGATAAAATATCAGAACCTTGTTTTGCCATGCATAATTGAAAAACTGAACAAAAATCAAATAGAAAAAGAAATACTAACGGTATTGTGAGAGAGTTACTTTTTCGCCAGGTTTCATTTCTCTTTGAGTTTTTATTTTTCTAACAGCATCTTCAAAATGTTTCATCGTAACATGGGCTTCCGAAGCATGCTTTGTTG
>JAICXY010000148.1 GCA_025934495.1 Candidatus Nitrosocosmicus sp. | reverse complement strand
TGACCCTACTAGCAATAACCCAACCACTACTGACCCTACTAGCAATAACCCAACCACTACTGACCCTACTAGCAATAACCCAACCACTACTGACCCTACTAGCAATAACCCAACCACTACTGACAACACAGGTAAAGATATGGTCAATAGTCTCCTAAACTCACACACTAGTATTGTCAACCCTTCCGATATCCTTTCTAAAATTACTGGTCCAAACACTGGTACAAACACAGGCTTAGGTAGCTTTTCCGGCACAGGTTTTCCTTAATAACCCTTGCATCAATACCATGGCTAGTAATGGTATTGATATATCATTTTTGTAAATAATGTTACTATTCTACATTTATTTTTTTAATGTAGTCGATATTAAAATTTAATTTCAATATTCCTCGCAATGACCTTAATTATAAAATTCTCTATATGCACCGACTTAAATAAATTCATAGATAGTTATTAGCTAACCTTGTTACTCTTTTTATTGCTATTTGAAACCACGGCACTAAACAAGGCATACTAGGTTGAACGCGATGTTGATGTAAAAGAAAGGATTCTATTTAAGACCCGTACTATCTACAAATAACATATCAAATCGGTAGCACAAGATTTACAAATCAAGAAAGGGTCTACAAATGATCCAAAGATACAATAACAAAGAATGTTTGGAAGGATTAAAAGATAAACCAAAAAGTAGGGAAGACCACCTTCTTGAGTAGAGACTGATTTAATGGTGATAAAAAGAAGAAAAGAATTAAAAGATATCAATACTATTGAATAGGATTTCAGACAGAGGTTATGATGATGATGGATATTATTCAAAAGAGAACTATTAGAGTCAAATATAAGTGCATATATCTATCGATTGCTGTATAAATGGGGCTTTGTACAAAAAGGTACCTCAAAAAAGATTTGTAAGAACGACAGCTTCCAAAGAAGATACTAGAAAGAAATTTAAAAAAAAGAGTACAAAAGTTCCTAGTAGTTGACCTTAAAAATTGTAAATAAAAAGAAAATGATGGATAGCAAGACAAAAAAGACCTAGGTCACATTCACGTTTTCTCAGGATAAAACCATACTCTTTGGAATATTATCAAGTGATGATGGTAAATAACTATCAGACAGCAGTATAACCGATTTGATGGTCAGACTTTTATCAGATCCTTGAACAGGTAAGAAAGAAATTCAAAACTTATCATATTTGCGGATAGAGCAACACAACCCAGCATCAGTCCAAGATAGTAATTAATATCTACAGAATGCTTTGCCCAATTCCTTATCATTTAGATATCCTTTCTTGGCTCTCTAGATTCATCTAAACAGATTATAGAGTGATACCTTTATCATCATCTCACTTACCATATTTTGTAACAAAGTAGCAGATACATACATACTCTCACCGAACATTCTCTTTATAGTTGAAAAGGCTGCTGTTTCGGCAATCCACCATCTATTACCATACTTTCTTTTCATCTTCCATTTCAGCAGGTCCTCTTTGCTTTGTAGTCTTATTACTTCGATGTTTCTTAACCTATTATTTCCAATGGAAAGAACCGAATTTTTTTTTACGTTTATTCCCAACGTGATCTCATTCTCCTCAAGATATCTAAAAAAATTTCTGTTTGTATAATGAGATCCACAGGCATGGACTGATTCAATCTTCATAGCATGTTTATCCAAAACATGGTTAAACAGTTTCGTTCATCCTTTTTCCATCATGAGGAGTCTCATCTGTTACTTTTAAATCAAGGATTTCCTTTGTCTTTATATTTATAGCATATGGATCTGGAGATAACCTTTCCTTTGAACAGTTTTTCCATTTCTTTTCCATCCACTGGCCCCTGTTGGTTATCTTGATACCAGTTCTGTCTGCTGTAATTATGATATACTCATCATTATCATTATCATTATCATCCTTTCTATCACGGTCATTGATATCGACATTCAACTTGTTGATTCTTTTACATATATGACCATAACTTGGAGGATCAGCAGGTAGACTTTTTCCATAGCATAGATAATAATACTTCTGTCTGTCTGTAAGGAAGATGAAAGAAGTAACATATTAACCAATGACTAGGATGAATGAATTTGGAAATACGAATGGTTTACTCCTCTTCTTGTTTTTAGTCATTAGCTTAGCTCGGAATCCCAAATATCAAGGAAATCGTATGAAAATAGTATCTCACCGCGTTGGACTAATGAGCGGTTGTAAGAGGACCAGTCAATCAAGAATAATAAATTAGTTCAATCCCAGCTAAATAGATTGAATTAGGAAACAAAGCATCTGCAGAGTAATAAAGATAACATGATAATAGAATATTTTCCTGTTAATATGTTCATCCTAATTTAATGCTATTGGAGAATGTTGGAGACAAGGAAAGAATGCTGTGTTATCTTATTACTCTACTATCCAAACTTTCATTCGCATAATAATATGCTTACTATATACTACCGAACAAGGTGGTTCAAATTGAATATTAAGAGCATCTGTTGAGATCCACGATTAATATTGTTTAGTATAACATAGGATAGTTAGCTAACTTTGATAATACCACTATTTATGTTATTGGTGATAAAACAAGTATAGCATTATCTATAGCATCACAATAATTTAATGTATTACTCTTAGGCAGATAAAAACAATGTTTAGAATCAAGATGAATATGCAAATGATGTATGGATTAGATAAAAACGGAAATGAATATTCCTTTATCAAATATACTTGATATAAAATAACAGTAGTCACTACTTAATTTATTCAATATCAAGGAAAAGGGATGATACTACTAGAATATTCTTTTTCATGAGTAAATTTATCTACTATATGTGAATTAAATGGTAGAGAGAATGTTGAATCTGTAGAATTATCGTTGTTATGGGGTTTTGATGCAGCGATATTCGAAAAATCACCTAAATGGAAGATCAAAATTGCCATAGTCATCAATATGACACTATGAAACAAAAATCCCCGAGTCATGTATATAAATTTTAATAGATATTTTCTTAAATTGATTTAGATAGATACTTCTATATTATAGTTAGGAAGTATATTCTATTTTAATATATATATTGAAAATATTGGCGCCGTTAACTTAAGATAATATTTCTTTATTGTGTTGATTAATGAATAGATTAATCCACTGTTTCACATGGATTAATTTACATTTGTTCTTTTTCCTACAAGGAAAGTAATCATCAAAGGTTTCGGTTCTATCCTTTATGTACTGCTGTATTGTTCTTTCAATAATGCTTTTTTCATTCTTATATACAAAATATACAAAAGAATGTGGATGACGGTCTAATTTTAAGAAACCACAGGCTTGAGGTGGATACCATGTACCATCACCGTCTGCTGTGGAAAATGAGTGCTCTCCATATTCATTTACACCGCCCGACAGAAAACGTTCGGCTACTACTGCAAATATATTTTTTTGCTCTTTTGATATATTGATTGAAAGAATTTCTCTAGATTTCTGGTTCGATAATGGCGATCCAAAGCATTATTAATTCAGACTCGGCTTTTACTATGGTTTCGTCGATTACATATTCATCAATATTTTTCTTCTTCTCCTTCTTTTTCTTCTTCTTCTTTTTCTTTAATTTAGGTGGGTTATATTTTGTACTTTTATATCCATCAGTTCCAGATTGAAAAAAGACTTATCTTTACTAAAAGTAAAAAAGAAAGTTAATGCTTTGGCAACATTTCTAAATAATGGACCAAGAGAGTATAAGTAATCTATAATCGATAATTCGATAATTTGGGAAGATATTTCTATTTCTAGATCGCTAAAAGAAATGGTCGTTTAAGCTATAGTTTTTTCCTTAAGTTAACAGAGCCAAAATATTGGTTAATAAACAATATGTAAAAGGAATTATTTCCTTATTTTAATAATCAGAGTTTGAATTGGTAATATATGGTATAGTTTGCATTTCATTTATCAACGTGAAAAAGAATAAGCAAATTTTTGTTTATCATCTACCAATGGTATAGTTATGTATATAGATCCCATAGATAGAAATGCAATGAAATTTGAGTTCCAGGAACTTGCAAGTTGTTGTAGATATCAATCGATTATTGATAAAAGATATTTGCTATGAATGTTATTATATTCAAAATATATTTCTCTTGTAAACACCTTTCATACCATTTATCTACAGCACAACCTTAAGAATAGTTTTATCTTTGTATATAAGATAAATTTCTGAAAATCTATTCTATTATGGATTTAATCTGATGGGTTTAAATTATTACAAATAAAACTTATTTTACTTGGATCAAAATGAGGATTTGAAAGAATAGTTGTTTCATTAAGCATGATATATTTTTCACATTTAATTAAACCTCCTGTCAAGACATCAAGTGGTCCATTAATAGATAATAAACCCATACAAAGTTGTTTGATATTGTGAGAAGGTATGTGTATATAATCTCCAGACATCGATAGAAGGAGATGACGCTCAAGATAATTTTTACAATCGATAGAATTTACAAACAGAGCAGTCGCTTTTTCACTAGAACGCATCAGAGATAAAGATGCTATAACAAGGATTGTCATTATTAGAAAAATAATTGCGGTGATTTTCACGAATAAAATAGAAATCAATAATTTAAAAACATTATATGAATTTGTTATATAGTTATGCTTCTAACGTTATTCCCTGTACCCTGTTTTTAAAGATAACATAATACACATCATATCTGTTAAACTTTCTTTATATTGATGGAAAATACAGTCTATAACCCATCTGCATCCATAACTTTAGATATTTATCCATGCTTTGTTGCATGATTATTTTTTTGTTATTTGCTAACGTTTTGTTGCGGTAGTTAAAATGGAAATAGTTAAAATTCAATTGTAATTATAATACATAAATCTTCTTTTTAACTGATTTTCGAATCATGCAACAAAGCAATTCATCCATATTTTTAAAATCACTTTTCTGAGCTAATACTAATAGATTTCTAATAATGTTGTCAGTTTTTTAGTTTAATTTTTGTATTCTTTGTTACTTTAATACAAAGTAAAATTCCATTATCATATACTCATATTACCTTAAGAATTATCAACAAATGGTTTGTAGATACCATAATAAATTCACAATTTTTTACAAGCTTTTATAACATATGTAATAATTGACTTAAATAAACTCTAGATATCCATTCATCATTTATTAATGTTGTAATCAAATATAATTCAAATTCTCAGCTAATGAGTGGTATTTTAAGGGAAAGCATATTATCTTGATAATAACACACATAGTATGAATAAAAGAAGAACCAATCCCCTTCTTCATGCCGCATTTTTTATTATAATCTCTCTGATCATATCAATTACATACTCAGTCTATAAATCAACATCTGTTGTTTATGCCCAAACAAATGCTGCTGCGATCGCTACCTCTACATTGGCATCTAATAACATAAGGGCAGTAAACGACAATACTGCAACAAATACAACTACTGCATATAGTGATGGATTGCAAATTAAAAAAGATGTCAAATATTTTGACGATGCTTCGGGGTATTTAGTATATCCTTCAAATGCTACGTCAGGAGCCACAATTAATAAAATTCCGGCGGTGATAATGGTTCACGAATGGTGGGGCATAAATGACAACATAAGAACTATGGCAAATACACTCGCTAAACAAACGGGTTTCGTCGTACTGGCAGTGGATTTATTCAAAGGACAATCAACCAAAGATCCAACTCAAGCTATGAAATTAGTAAAAACAGTTACAACTAACCCTCAAGAAGCTTTATCCAATTTACAGGCAGCAGTGAAATATTTAAGTTCTCTTCCCTTTGTTAATAGTTCTAAAATAGCTTCTATTGGCTGGTGCTTTGGTGGTGGACAATCGTTGCAACTAGCCTTGCATAGTAATCAACATCCTCTTGTTGCCTCTATATTATATTATGGTACTCCATTGGTTACCGACAAGCAAGAACTCTCAAATATAAAGTGGCCAGTTTTAGGATTTTTTGGTGATCACGATCAATCTATCCCATTATCTCAAATAGATTCTTTTAAATCTGCATTAAACACTGACGGCATTACAAATCAAATTTATATATATAAAGGATTAGGACATGCTTTTGCAAATCCTTCTGGATCAAATTATGCGCCACAACAAACTTCAGATGCTTGGGATAAAACATTGACATTTCTTAAAAAGTATCTTTAAGAAATGAAACACTCTTTTTTTAATATTCTTTAGTTTTATTATAATGTAAATTTGAATATAATTATGCTACAAAATAAATGTAAGAATTTTATTTTCAAACAAAATAATATATATTTTTTACAATATCTAAATAACAATCTATTATTCTAATAACATCTTATAAAACTTTATCATTGTAAAATCTGACATGTTAACTTAACAGATTAACTCTGATCAAAAGAATTAGCAATCTAAATTTGATGCGGGCTTGTACTGCACATCCTATGAAAACAGAATACCTAATCGTCATCATCCATATTTAAAGAATGTTCTAATTCACATTCTTCTTTCATATACTGCGAT
>JAICXY010000054.1 GCA_025934495.1 Candidatus Nitrosocosmicus sp. | reverse complement strand
TGAACCAAGGGATGGAATAGGGGGACACTGCCTACCAAAAGATACAAAGATGTTTATCAATTCATCAAATACATTAAAAAGTAAAATATTGCAGACAGCCATAGAAATAGATGAAAGTTATAAGGAATATATCCAAAGTAGGGAAAATATTGTATCACCATTTTCCAAAACAAGTTATAGTGTTATAAATACATAAAAAGTTAAAATAAATGACACCAACAACAACAGGTAAACAGGACTTGGGTACCATTTTAGTTTTTGGTGCACATCCAGATGATCTTGAAATTGGGATGGCCGGAACTATTGCAAAGTTATCAAGGATGGGATACAATATAAAATTGGTAATTGCTGTATTACCAAGTTTTACACAATATGACAAAAAAGAGGAACGCAAATCAGAAGCAATAATGTCATCTAAGGTAATGGGGGTTGAGGTGCCTGACTTTCTCGATCTAACTCCGGATGAAATGATTCATAATAGAAAATTAATTGGAATAATTGACCGCTACATATCAGAATATAAACCGATAGCTGTATTCACACAATGGATAGGTGATTCGCACCAAGATCATCAAATCCTTACTAAATCAGTTATTTCAGGGGCACGGGATACTTCTGACCTATATATGTATGAGACAACTATACCCGGAGGTATCACTGAACATTCTTTTAGATCCCAATTATTTATCGATATTTCTGATTATTTGGATATTAAAACAGCCTCTTTACATTGCTTCCAATCTCAAGAAACAAGATGTGGTCCGTTATGGGTGGATGCAATAATTGGCAGAGCCGCCTACAGAGGATATCAAATGAATTGTAAATTCGCAGAATGTTTTGAAGTTATAAGAACTTCAAAATGGTGATCATAAAAATTAAAATCAAGATTAAAAATAATCGATAATAAATGAATTCATTTTTTGTATTTTTTCTTTTGATAACTTTATTTCATTGAACTTTTCTAACTCTAGATAGGTCTCGTTCCAATATCTAAGGCATATTAGAGATTTATAGTTTGTAATTTTTATTTCTTCATCAAATAGAGTATTTCTTATTACTATATCAGGCTCATTAATACCTGCTACAGTTCTCATTGGACAGGTAGCAGAAAATCTTGGATTGATTTCAATTATTTTTACTTCATTATCATCCTCATCAATTCGCAATTGAATATTTATAGCTCCAATACCGCCAATTTTCTTGGCGGTTATCTCAGATATATCTTTTATATCTGGATAATTGTCAATTATAGCTTTATAAGTTTGACCGTGTTTAAGAATTTTTTTTATTACTATTGATGACATTATATATTTTCCATACTTGTCTATTGTAATTCCGGTCGTAAACTCTTTATTGTCGTTTTTTAAATATTTCTGGATTATTGGTGTCCATCCATAATTTTGTATCGTTGAAATGGCATAATTCAAATCTGTATTATTTTTAACTATGTTGAAAAATTTTGATCCAAAGCCTTCACATGGTTTCACTATCAAAGGGAATCTGTTTTCCTTGATAAAATCGTCAGAATCTTTAGCTAAACAAGATGGTATATAATTTAGATTGTTATTCTTTAGAAATTCAAATGTTTTATATTTATCTCGACAAACTTCGATTACTTTCGGTATATTTGTAATAATTTTTGCAGATGTTTTATCCTCGATTATTTTTTTATTTTTACTAAAAACCGGCAACTCTATATCTGAGCCAGGAAAAATTATATCTATATTATTATTTATACATAAATTAACTATCGATTCAATAAATTGTTCATTTTCAGGTTTTGTTATGATGGAGAATCTATCTGATCTGTATAATCCTGATGAATCATGTATTATATCAGTACCATGAATATTATAATGGTAGGTTTTATTTTTGGAATATTTGTTATTATATTTTAAAGATTTAATTATCCCCTGGCCAACTATGCCACCAACTGAGGTTATTAATACATTAACTTGTTTCATCCGGATGATTAGTGTTCATTATTACATCGGCAGTAAAATCTTTGTTTTTTACCAAGTTGTATGACCATTTATCTGATATTTTCTCCATACCAAAGTTAACTATGTAATCTATTATACATGGCTTTAAGCTCAAAGCATTTTTTGATTTTTCTGCAATTTTAATTATAGTTTTTAATTTCCTTTGTTCATTTTTAAGGTAAAATAATTCGTTCAGTAAGGCCGATAAACTATTACTATCTTTATATATTTGATTTCTTTTTGAAATTAAAGGTGTTATTTTATTTTGATATTCGATATTTTTCTTCTGGGCTTCAATTAAAAAATTTGATATATCTGTTATATTACTTTCTTGTAGTAAATTTATAGCTTCTTTTTGCGCAAACCCCATATAGATATCGTTTGCAGGCCATAGTAATAATAACGGCATCCTTATCTTTAAATCGTCAAATACTTTTTTTCCTACTATTGTATATCCTAAACTACCGCCTGTTCCTGTAACATATCCTGAAACTTTTAGTTCCCTTGATAGTAATAATAATATAGGTATTGCTCTTGGAGACACCTCGCTCAAATAATCTTTAGGAATGTCTATTCTATTTTGTTTGCCTACATTTAATACAAGGGATTTTTTACATGAAATACATTTACCTGATAACTCAATTTCTCCATCGCTATTTTTATTTACAGTAGAATATCCTTTACCACCACAAGAACAGTGAAGCCATAAGGGAGAATATTTACTTGAGTTTGAACTAATACCTTTTAATATATTGTGTTTTTTAAAAAACAATTCAGAACTTTCCAGTGCGTGTAAGTAAGTTTCATGATTCGATAATAAAAAATTATAACCTTGCCTAAAGGTATGATATAATTCCGATAGATTTACAAATAATGTTTTGTAATTCCAGAGATTATTTATTAGTTTAGACATGATAATAGAGTTAAATTCGGAATAATTGTTTGATATTGATAATGAATCTTCCACAATTTTCCAAAAACCATCCAAATTATCATATAGCCTTTTAATGTGTTCTTTAGATAAGGATTTGTCATTTTTTATCCAAGAGTATATATGATTTTCCCAATATCTAACAAGCGCATGAGTAGGAGGATCTGTTTTGCATATTATCTTCCATCTTTTAGAATCATTCATTGGGTATCTTACATCAAATATTCCTGATGTATTCCTTATACTTGGTAACTTTGCAACATGAACCCAGCTATCATCCATAAAATCATGATCCACTATTATAAAAAGAGGTAGTGGAAAATCAGACTTTGACATATATTTAGAAATTGTCTCCATCATTACAATTTTTTTATATACGCCGCTATAAGCAAATAAATTTGGCTGATGAATTGCAACAATGATCTTTGGTTTGTTTTCTTCTAAAATATATAATTGAGAGTTTACTTTAGCAGTTAATGTCCCAGCTTTTTGATGAAATTTGGTAATGGCGTCATGAAGATTTTTTCTATTGGTGATTATATTTTCGTCAATCTGTGTATTTGGATATTCTTCCAGTAGTTTTAAAACATCGTCAAAATTTGAAGGTATGGACAAAATAAAATTATTTAAATTCGAATTATTTATCTTCAAATACTTTGAAAAGAGTGATTTAAAACGGATATTTTCGTCCATAGCTGTTGCCGTTATGTTTCCCAAACCTTTTAACCGATCTTATGGTATAAAAGTTTCTTTTTTAACTATTCTCCACAATGTTCTATAAAATTAATTAAATCATTAATTCTATCAAAATTTCCTATTTCCTCGATAGAATGGGCATCGCTACCCAGATGAAATTGCACGCTTAAATTTTTAAATATTTTAATAAACTCTATTGGCGGTCTTTTATACTTTGCATTCAATTCAACTATCTTATTATTAGATGATATTTCTTCGCCAAGAATTTTTATCTCATGATCTGTCAGTGAAATTTCAGGATCGGGTGCTAAATGTCCAATTACATTTACACTTTCATTTCTTATGGCTTTTAACAAAGCATTATACCAATTGTATTTGTCTTGATATTTGGTATGAAAACTTGCTATAAGGAAATATTCCCTACTTAAATAAGTTTCTGGGCAATCTATACTTCCATCAGGAAGAATCTTTGCCTCAAAGCCCTTGAGGATTTTAATATTTGTAGTATTCTTAAAATACTCTATTTCTTGCAAGTATTTTTCAGTCCACTCCGAAGTCCTTCTGACGTGTTCTGTAAAAGCAATTGTTTGCAAATGTAAATCATTTGCCTTTTTTATTATATTTTCAACTGATAAATTAATAGCTGAATGATCATTATAATTACAATGTATATGGTAATCTTCTTTTTTATTTAACAATAAATTTTAAACGAACAATAAAGTTCAAATCGAGTATATAATTTTATTTATAGAGTCTTGTTAACTAAATTTTTTATTTTCCTTTATTATACATATTTAAAAATAAGTCTAGCCAGTTTTTGACATGGAAAAGATCGCATATCTTTTTTCTTTCGTTGCATAGAAAGTAGTTGTCAAGCATTCTCTAGTTCTATCCATTATATATTGCCGAGTTGCTCGTTTAATCAGGCTTTTTTCAAACAAAGAAAAAAGATGAGGCCATAGTAGTTTTAGAATTTGCAGACCTGCGGTGAATACCGTGGTATCTTCTTCATCTGTTGAAACTGTGGTGCATAACTTCCGTATATATAGCGAGTCCTGACAGGAACATTCTTTCAAAAAATGTGCTTCTCTTTTTCTTTCTACGGATTTATTTGGTATGAGAATTCCCTGATTTTTAGTTCGATGACCGCAACAACCAATCAAAGCCAGATGAGTTCTGACCTAACCTTAATTATAGTCTCATCAACTATTAGCTTTGAAATTTTCTTTCTTTTTGATGATTTCGTTTGAGGATGGTGTTTCTGAATCCATTTCCTTATTTCAAGGTTGTGGTTTCTCCTTACGACATTTAAAAATAACAATACTTTTGATCATCCCTGGTTAAGCCCAGAATTTACATTAAAGATTATGAGTATTTACAAGACTGTTAACAGAGCCTTTTAAAGGCAATCAAAAATATATATATCATAAAGCCTGATAATTATTTTAAAGCGGGATGTTGATTGCATAGAAAAGTATCAAATGTTTTAGTTCCTGGTGCTTCAGCTCCTGCTGGAATCAATACTATAAAATCTTTAAAATTAGCTAATTTTAAAGGCAAAATCTTATCTACCGATTCCAATGAATTGTCTGCTGGTTTTTATTTATCCGATTATAATGAAGTAATTCCAGAAGCTGAAAATGAAATTTATATGGATGTCCTCCTCAAAATTATTGATAAATATAGTATCGATATTTTGATGCCCTCTTCTGGATATGATATATTCCCTTTCAGTGAAAATAAAGAGAAGCTAATAAAATATGGTGCTATTCCTATAATCAGTGATAGAGATGTCTTGGAGATATGCCGTGACAAAATTCTGACTTATAATCATTTAAATAAATATTTTAATTTACCATTTACTACTGAAGAGGTTAATAAAATAAATGAATTTCCAATTATAGCAAAGCCAAGATTTGGTAAAGGTAGTAGAAATATAGTAAAAATACATGATATCGATGAATTAAATTATATTTCTAAAAAATATTCAAATATGATTTATCAGGAATATCTTCCTGGTGAAGAATTTACTATAGATGTTTTGTCGGATATGAATTCAAAACCACTAATATCTGTTCCCAGAATTAGATTACAAACACGAGGTGGTATTTCTACAAAAGGTAAAATTATATTAGACAAAGACTTGATCGAGGAATCATTTAAAATAGTAGAATTTCTTAAAATTGTGGGTCCATGTTGTATGCAAGTAAAAAAAGATAAAAATAATATATTTAAACTGGTTGAAATAAATCCTCGTCTTGGTGGAGGAACTATATTTACTACATTAGCGGGGGCGAATTTTCCAAAAATGATTATAGATTTAATTGAAGGTAATAATATAAATATTCCTACAGTTTCTGAAATAACAATATTAAGATATTTTGAAGAAATTGTTATTAAAGAAAAAGATAAAACTACGTGCAGCGGAAAAGATTTACTAGCAAGTAATGTATTTCATCTATAAAATTATTTAAATTACCATCTTCATTTTTTATTGTTGTAATATTAGAGTTATTCGGCAGAAATAATTTATCAAATTTACTTATTGCAGCACATGGCCATAGTCCGGTCAAATGCATTAAAATTACAATAAATCCAGTTATCATACCAACAATAACAAGAAATACATCAATTCTGTTTTTCATCCGATAAATCCTTTTTTGGCCTTGATTATGATTCTGATTGGATTATCTCCAACCAGTTTTTTTTATTGTAATTGCAGCATAAAACATTAACCATGTATAAATAAATGTTGATAGCAATGAAAAAAATGGTCTGTATAACCAGTTTTTATCTCCAGGATTTCGTAATCTAAAATCAACTGCATAAATCATTCCTGTAAATAATATTCCTGAAAACCATACAATTGGGGTGAGATAATCTCCAAAAAAAGGCATTAGAAAAACAGTTTTTGCAACTACATATGGTCTAAAAAATTTCATTGATGTCTGCAAGTAATATAAAAGAGCTGCATAGAATGGTCTTTTCCAAAAATAACCACCTGTAGAAAAAAGGCTTCTTATAAAACTTTTTCGCCATCTAATTTGTTGTTTAACAAGGGATCCTAGTGTTGAGGGAACTCCTATAGTCACACGAATATTTTGCGAATATTTGACTTTCCAATACCCACTTACTTTTTCTTTTGATTTGGTATTTTTTTTATGAGATTTATCATTTATTAAAGATTTATCAATATTAAAATCTTCTACATTGCCCATTAATGGAGATGGTGGTTTGGTCGTTAATACATGGGCAGTCATTCTTCTATCGGTACAAAATTTAAACTCCATTCCTAAAAATCTGTCATGTGCCCACTCATGAATAAAATCTTGAATCGCTTCTCTTCTGTAAAAACTTAATGAACCCGAGCAACATGTAACTGAAGAAAAGGAACTTTCCATGCCTTTTTGCGCTCTGCAGGATCCATCAGCGTATACGTCTTGAAGTTTTTCTAGAAAGTGATCAAATGGACCACCAGCATGATTGTTTTTAACCCTTCCATGTCCTGTTAATCCGCCCAATTGAGGATCAGAATAAAATATTTTTACAGCTTTTTCAGTAGAGTCTATACCCATTTCACAATCACTATCCATAAATGCATATATGTGCCCTTTTGCGACCTTGCTAGCTACTTCAATAGCCTTCTTTTTTCCGACACTTTTTTGAAGATGAATGATATTAAAATTTGCCTTTTTATATTCTTGTTTGAGATCATTTAAAATATTTGTTGTATTATCTGTACTTCCGTCATTAATCACGATTATCTCTTTTTTCTCATATGTTTGTTCCAGACACGATCGAACACATGTTTCGATGATTTCTTCTTCATTCTTTACCGGTACTACAATGGATATGAGTGGTAACTGATTTTCTGGAATTGACGCTTTATACGCATCTACATAAGGATCACGATATCTAAAGTATGAAATAAAAAGGATATTGAATAAAACAAATGATGTCAATACGCTGTATAATCCTACAGCTCTATCAATAACGTAAAATGCCAAGTAAATCTTTACTATCAAAATGATTAATACAGCTACAAGAACCAGTGATCTTACTAACCACCTTTTTTTATCTATTTCCTTTAATTTGAAATATTGAGGTACATTATACAAAGCCAACTTTCAAACAACCTGTCATTAATCTATTTAAAATCAGGGGTTTTATTACTTTTGTTGTAAATTCTATTATACTTTTTTTATTGTTTTATCTCTAATTTTTTCTCTAGTTAAAATGTTCTATGATAATCCACTGCATTGATTTGTATTAGATAATAAAAAGAGTAAATAGTTATTCAATCCCAACGCATACGTTCGGTTTCCCGATCGCTCTTTGATGATTTTTTCCAGTCTTTGTAGTGAGTCTTGCATAAATATACACGTTTTTTCGAATTATCAAAATCTAATTCTTGTGACATTTTTGCTTTGGTTAAACTCATTGATCTATCTGCTGTTTCATCACATTTTAATACGCTACATGTGATACCTTTCTCTACTTTGCCCATTAAATTGCAAAAACAAATGTAATATAAAAAAGTTGATGATAGATTATAAAGTAAAGTATTCCGCTGCCGGATTATGAACAACAATTGCAGCTGTCGAATATTCGGGATTGATCTGTCCACTTTCAGTCAGGGTCATTCCATTTAATTCGGGATTTAATAATTTCCAAACTAGAAAATGCTGAGAAACGTCAGGACAGCTAGGGTATCCCCAGCTATATCTTAACCCTCCTCCGCTTACTACGCCTGGTCCTGTTGCTGAATTTATTTTTAATTCCTTTTTAATGCGAAGATTTATCCAATCCGCTAGTGCCTCTGTAGATTCTACTGCAAGTCCGTGTAGATAATACGCATCTGAATATCGGTTTTCAATGTTCCATTTCTCAATTAAATCTGCAACCTTATTGCCCATCGTTACTGCTTGAAATGCAACCAAATCATCCGATTCGGAATCAAAATAATCTGAAAGACATAAGTGCTTTTGTAAAGATGAACGAGGAAATTCAAATGTTAATTCCGATTCTTTTTTTTCTTTGTCTATATATTTTACAAGCAAATTAGTTTGTTCAATTTTCCTGCATTTAAAATAACCATATACTGCTTGTGGTTCAAATAAATTTTCTTCAATTACTTTTTTTTTCCATTCATCCAATAAATTTTCAAATTCAACCTGCAAATTAGAAGCACTTTTTCCTCTCAAACCCCATGATAATACGAACAAAGATTTTTTATTTAAAAAGTTCCATACCTTGTCTAGTGGAATATCTTTTTTTGAAAATCTATATGGATAGTTTAATCGCGGAGGAATTGGTTTGTCTTTCACTGGTTTTACATTACTAGTTAGGTATTGAGATGCGTTGCTATCTTTTTTATCATCATATTTTCTCTCATTCCAATCTTGGATTTTTTTCTTCCAATTTTCTATGAATTGATTTTTTTCTTCAGACATTATATTGTTCATTATTTTTAAACCATCAAAAGCGGTCTTACAATAGAAAATACCTGATTTGTAAATATCTCCATCTCCTTTGGCAATTCTGTTAATATAGTCGCTATTGATTGCTGCACCCCCACAGATAACTGGTATATTTATTTTGTTTTCACGTGCAAAATCTGCAAAATATTGCATTTGCTTAGAGGTTGAAACCAATAATGCAGAGAGACCTACTACATCAGCATTTATCTCTTTTATTTTATTTACAATTGTAGGAATAGGAACTTGTTTTCCTAGATCAAAGACCTCATATCCATTATTAGAGAGTATTGTTTTGACCAAGTTTTTACCTATATCATGAACATCCCCGTAAACGGTACATAGCACTAATTTCCCTTTACTTGTTCCCTCCTGTTTAATTAAATATTTTTCTAATTCGGTAACCGCAGCTTTCATACATTCGGCAGACTTTAAGACAAAAGGTAAAATTAGCTCGCCAGATCCGAATTTATCTCCCACCTCTTTCATTGCTGGAAGTAAAACATCATTCAATGTTTCTACAGCAGCATTGTGTAAGTTTTCTTTCGTTGATTCAATTTTGTATGAACTGGTAGCAGTATTAATACCGTCTTTATCCTTTATTTCTATTATTTGCTTATTTTTTTGGTCGGTAATTTTTTCTGCAATAGCAAAAACCACATCATTTTCAATACCTTCTTTTAACCTATTTACTATCCTAAAATAGCATTTTCTACTAGGTGTCCAATTTTTATCTATTTCCATTATATTTTGTTTTTGAAATGATGGAGAGGATGATGATGATGATGATGCTTCAGATGATTTGGAATTAAAATAAGAAATCAGTTCCGAAAGTGCATTATCTTTTGCGTTAAATATTAGGTCTTCGCATAGGTTTTTTTCAGTAGCACTTATTTGTGGATAGGGAATTATATCTTTTGGATTAATGATAACTGTATCCAGTCCATTTCTAAGAGCATGATATAAAAATACTGAATTTAAAAATTTTCTTGCTATTGCTGGAAGACCAAAACTTACATTACTAAGTCCGAGTGTAGTTAGAGCGTTGGGATAATTTTCCTTTACTAATTTAATGCCATTTAAAGTATTTGCCGCAGAATCGGCATACTCTTTTTCTCCTGTAGCAAGAGTAAATGTCAAAACATCAAAAATTAATTGCCAAGGTTTAAGATTGTAGTCTGTTGTTGATTTATCATACAATAATTTTGCTACTTGCAATTTTTCACTGCTTGTTTTGGCCATTCCTAAAGGGCCAATACACATAGAGATTGCAGGTGTCCCAAATTTTTTCATAATTGGAACAATATCGTAAAATCTACTACCATCTCCTTCCAGATTAATCGAATTTATTATGGGGACACCTGGAATCTGTCTTAATGCAGCGTGGACAACTTTGGTATCAGTGGAATCTATTACAAGTGGAGATTCGATCTCAAGACTAAGTCGTTTCACCAGTTTTTGCATAAATTCTAATTCATCTGAACGCTCAGTTGTTGCAACACAGACATCTATACAATGAGCACCATCTTCGACTTGAGCCCTTGCAATGTCTATTAATCCATCAAAGTCGCTTTCTAAAACCATTTTTTTTGCTTTTTTTGAACCTTGAGAATTTAATCTTTCGCCAATAATCAAAGGGCGCGGTTCTTGAAAAAGGTCAACAGATGTTATGGCAGAGGAAACTTTGGGATTATCATTATAAATTTTTTTCATAGAAGCCGATTATCCATTAAATTTAAAATCATTTAAATTAATTCTTTATATAACTATTTTTGTAATTCGAATATATTTGAATTATTGTTATCAAGCATTTGGCGTAGGCTGGCAATATGTTCTGGAGTAGTCCCACAACACCCTCCAATTAATCTTATCTTTTTATATTTTCTTATAAATTCTGATAATTTTTCAGTTATTTCTTTAGGTGGCATTAGATATTTTGCTTGTCCATTTTCATTTATTGGCATACCAGCATTTGGCATTACCAATATTGGTAATTCATTTTGTTCGCAAAGCCATTGAATACTGGAAGTCATTTCTATTGGACCTGTAGAGCAATTTAGCCCAAATATGTCAATATTTAAATTACTTAATGTAACATATGCTGCCTGAATATTAGAACCTAAAAGCATTTTTCCATATTGATCCAAAGTAACATTTGAAATCAATGGAAGGTTTTTTTTCATTTTATCCATAGCTCTAAAACATCCTTCTATGGCCAATTTTATTTCTAAAATATCCTGACCTGTTTCAATTAATAAAACATCACATCCACCTTGTATCAATCCTTGAGCTTGCAAATAAAATGCCTCTTCTATTTCATTTAAAGATATATTACCAAGATCAGGATCATTTGAACTTGGCAAAAACCCTGATGGTCCCATCGATCCTATTATATAGACTTGCTTTTGTAGATCTGCGCATGCTTGTTTTGCAATTTTTGTAGCTTCTATATTAAACTCTATGGTTTTATGTCCTAATCCAAATTCATCCAATTTAAGCTTATTACTACCAAAAGTATTTGTTTCGATACAATCAGAACCTGATTTGATATATTTTTTGTGTATGTTTTTTATCCATTCAGGCTTGGTAAAATTAAGACTATCATTGAACCCCTCTTTGTTATCTAGATAATCATTTTGTTTTGGTTGATAATATTGTATCTCTGTACCCATGGCTCCATCAAACAATAAAATTTTATTGTTTAAATCTTCAAGAAAAGAATTCACGATTTGGTATTAATATATCATTATTTTTATTTATATTTTTTTAATATAAATAAAAATTACAAAGAGATTTATATAAAAAAAGCCTCCTCAAAAAGTTAGGGCCCATAGTTCAGTTTGGATAGAATGGCTGCCTGCGGAGCAGTTGGTCGAGGGTTCAAATCCCTCTGGGCCCGTGATTTTATCGGTGCTTATAAGCGGATTCCACTAATAAGAAGGTGTAAGGAGTAAGTGGTTGATAATTTTAATCAAACTAAAGAGCTAAATCAGGACGTATGGTCCCTCTATCTGTACGCGCTAAAGTCCCCTGTGACAAAAGACAAGTACCAAAGAAGGTTAGAAAAGTTCTTTGATTTTCTAGGGTTAGAAGGTACAACCGTAGAAGAAAAGAGCCAGAGTTTTTTAAAGAAGATAAATGAGGAAAAAGAAGAAGATAGTCAATGGGCTTTCAACAGTCTTTTAAAATTCATGCGGTATCAGTTAGACAGAGTCAACAGTAAAGAAATAACCGGGGCTACAGTAAGAAACTATGTCAAGAGCATCAAGTTGTTCTTTGAAATGGCGGACATTCCTCTTTCATGGAAGAAAATCACACGAGGTCTTCCACCCGGAAAGAACTATGCGGATGATAGGATTCCCACTATTGAGGAGATTCATAGGTTGCTGGAATACCCTGATAGACGAATTAAAGCCATTGTATATACCATGGCTTCTTCAGGAATAAGGCTTGGTGCATGGAATTATTTAAGATGGGGACATATTATACCCATCAAAGAAAATGAAATTATTGTTGCGGCCAAGATAATTGTTTATCCAGGTGACACTGAAGAATATTTTACTTTTATTACTTCTGAAGCATATAATGAATTGGAAAAATGGATTGACTATAGAAGAAATGCAGGTGAGCAAATAAATGAGAAGAGTTGGGTAATGCGTTGGAAATAGGACAACAGGAAAGGACATGCACGCGGTTTGATTACCGCACCTAAAAAGCTAGAAACAATTGGAATATCTATAGACCTCAATGCCATTATAATCAAGATCATGGATATAAATTGATTCGGATACGGCATGATCGGCCATACCTTCATAAAATGTTTGATCAAGGTTTTCTTGTATGTGCCGTAAGAATGCTGCTAAAAACTTTCTTTCTGGAAGCAGTATAGCAAAATGAAAAAGTCCTGCTTCTTTCTTTATGTTTTTAAATCTTGTATTATCATCGTTGTTTTTATCTATCTCAGTTAAAACAAGTGATGGCGAAACCTTTTCTTTATTTTCTAAACTCAAGGTAGTATTAATATTGCCTATTGCAACAGAAGAAGAAGAAGAAGCTGCAAGAAAAGCAGTACTTGAGGTAGACTTATCTTTTAAAATTCTGAAACCAAGAATTGATTGATAAAAGGCAAGAGATTCTTTTAAATTCGAAACTCTAAGATGAACGTGGTCTATTTTTAGTGAAGGATTAATGATAAAAGAGGAATTATTATTTTCATTTGTTCTCATGCTCATACACATACATTACGAATAATTTGTATATAATGTTGGTAGTAATATTTACATTATTAAGAAATTGGAAGTTTACTATATGAGATATCTAATCTTATTATATTTTTCTTTCTATAAAAAAGAGAATTTATTTTATAAAGATTAAGCCTACTACAATACGATATCCTTATCTGATACAACACTTTGTATAATCAAATGAATTTAGAAGGGAATCTAAAACTAATGAAAACTCTCGACGATGCATGGAACAGCCAGGACTGGGATACCTTTAACAAGCGTCATGCAGATGAAGTTGCTGTATTTTGGCCAGGTCAACCGGAGCCAACAAGAGGACGATCTAATCATAAATTAGAATCAGTGGAATTTTTTAAAAGTTTTCCAGACAATCATATTGACAATGATCCATATAAAATATTATTTGGTCAGGGTGAATGGACTTGTTCTGTGGCCAATTTTACAGGAACGTTTAAAGGACCTATGAAAGGACTTGACGGCAAAACTATTGAGCCAACAAATAAAAAATTTCAGATAGAGTTTTGTACAGTAGCACATTGGAAGAATGAAGAAATTGTAGAAGAGAAGCTTTTTTATGATTTAGTAGGTTTGATGAAGCAAATTGGTGCTTTATAGATACTGGTAAGAATACAAAATCCTTTCTTATTTATTTTTCAATTAAACAAGTTTCGTGCAAGTCCTTGATATAAGATATTGTAAAAAGTAATTATTTTTAAAACCAGATGTTTCTACAACATATAATTAATATCATACGAATTGATAGGACAAGAAATCAACATATTTTTAATTTTCTCTTTGTAAGGATCTAATCTAATAACAAGTGTAAAAATATTAATAACTTCTTCAGAATTGTGTCCTAATATATGAGCACCCAAAATCTTGTTATTTTCAGTATTATTATCACCACATCTTTGAGCAAGATTATTTTGACTGTATCCATCTACTTCAGAAGTATCCCCATCAAGCATAAGGTGTAGATAGTTCTTTTCATCAATAATAAGCAATCTGAGGATGGTATTCCTCATAATGATAACTCGCATAGAAGTAAGCTAAATGTATTATGGTGTCAAAACAAACATTGTTAGTTTACAGGAAGTAAGCATCCATGTGTTTACATAACTGTTAAATATATCCTAATATTATCATATTAAAATGTTAACTAAAATTTTATTGATTTTAGTAACTATAATAATAACTATAACCATAACACAAGTTGTAAATATATATCCTAGTAACGTACTTTCACAACCAGTTCAACAACAACTACAACTACAACAACAAAATCATCCAATAACATCAAGCCTTAACGCTGAAGCAAGTGGAGGTAGTAGTAATAGTAACAACGCTCAAGTTTCAGAAAAGAATAATGCTGAACAAGCACAAGTTCCACCAAGTCAACAAGTATCAGAAGAAAAAAAATACAATTCACAAGTAACAAAAGTATTAGATCAAATGAATGCACCACTCAATAAAACATTACCATCATCAACAAAAACGACTTTGGGAACTGAACCTAACAATAAAAATAATTGGATAACGGCCAATCACGACATATTTAATACAAGAAGCAGTAATCAGACAATAATAGGAAAAGATAATGTTGACAAACTACAGGTTAAATGGATATTCAATGACCCAAGTGGCATAGAATCTCCCCCTCTAGTCATCGGTGATAGAGTATATGTTCAAGATAATAAAGCGACAGTATTTGCATTTGATGCCAAAAGCGGTTTGAATCAGTGGAAGACAAATGCAGGTAACGGAAGTGGGGCAATGCATGGTTTAACTTTTGATCAGGGGATAATATTTGCAAGTTCAGGTAGCGATGCTAAAGTCGTTGCAATAAATGCTACAGATGGTACTATATTGTGGAAATCGCCACAAATTGGTCCTCCTAGTATAGGATATTCAATAATAGCCGCACCAATAGTTTGGAAAGATTATGTAGTAGTAGGTTCCGCTGGAGGAGATAGCCCTCCAAATACAGGAGCAGTTCAGGGAAACATAACTGCAGTTAGTAGAATTGATGGTCATATGTTGTGGAGCTTTAAAACCACATTTGGCAGCTGGGTAGGCCCAGGCAAATCTCCACCTAACGGTGGTGCTACCGCATGGTCAGGAGGTGCATTCGATCCTAAGACAGGATTACTTTATATACCCGTAGGTAATGCCACACCAGACTTTAATGCAACAACAAGGCAAGGTGAGCAGCTATATGCAAATCATATGCTTGCAATCAACATTACAAATGGTAAATTGGTATGGGCTACGCCATTTATTGCGCAAGGAACAGTGCTTAAAAATGTAAAGATACCCGATACAATGGATCGCGATACCACATGGGGAAGTACTTTAAGTAATGTAAAGTATGAAAATGGAACTTTGAAGAAAGTGGTAGTAGGTTCAGATAAAAGAGGTGATATAATAGCAATGGATGCAGCAACCGGCAAACCGATTTGGTGGACAGTCCTTGGCACTATATATGGAACGAATGTTGATCCCCAAAGAAATGGCAGTGGTTTGGTATTTCCTGGTGCAACGGATGGTGCACAGGGTTATCATGCAGTAGATAATAATGACAATACGCTATATTTTGCTATAACTAGCAATGGCTATAATTTCTTTATAAATGGAAAAGACACTTTCATTGAACCTGTAATAAACTCAACTAAGAGTGGCATAGGAAATGGTACCATAACCTCGATAGACGTGCAAACAGGTAAAATCAAATGGCAGGCACCGATAAATCTACCCACTAGAGTGTCTCCACTAGTTACCAACGGAATAGTAATTTCAGGATACAAGACAACATTAGGAAAGCCATATACTGCAAATACCTTTGGAATTCCACAGGAAGGTCCAATCGCTCCAACTGGAATGATCATGGCACTTGATAAAGATACTGGAAAGATAATATGGGCTTTTAATGTCGGATCAGAAATAGGAGTAGGCGGGCCATCTATAGGACATGGAATGCTATTTGTACCTACTGGCATATTAGGTGGATCTATTGGATCCCTGGTTGCTTTTGGATTGCCTAAATGAGAACAAAATGGCTTAAATGACTCTAGAATCAACTAAACCTTTTTTTATTTTTTATAAAAAATTAATTTAAAAAAGTAAGAGTCAACCTCTTATTGAAATATTTGCCTGATAACATAAATAATTATTGGGCTCTGTTAACTTAAGCGCTTTTTACTTTATTGTAGTTGTAAGCAAACAGGTTCAACCATTTCTTTACAGGATTTAATTTACATTTCTTTCTTTTACATGGAAAATATCGGTTCTTCATTTATATATTGCATCGCTCTTTCAATCAGGCTTTTCTCAAAAGGAGAATGGATGTGATGTGATAAACTCAAGAATCTGCATGCCTGGGGATACCAAGTTCCTCCATCTGTTGTTGAAACTGCAGCATGATTTCAGCATATGTAATTAACGAGTCCTAAAAGAAATCTTTCAGCAACAAACATGTTTCTCTCTTTGGATATATTTAGTGCGAGAATTTGCTTGTCTTCTGGCTCAATTATTGCAACCCCGAGCCTAGAAGTTCTGATCCAACTCTGATTATAGCCTCATCTACGATGAATTGATAGATTCGCTTTCGTTTGAGTCATAATTCTTGGTTGATGTTTTTGAATCCATTTCCAGATTGCAACGTGACTCCTCTTGACAATATTTAAAAAAGACAGTGCTTTGACAACACTTCTAGTTGACAAATCCAAAAAAATACAAATACAAAGCACAACCAATATCATATAAAGATGTTCTGTTTCTGAAGGTCATACAGGAAACATGTGGATGAGAATTCACGATATACTTGAAGAAAAAGAAACAGATACAATACTTGCTAATCCATACAAGACAATGATAATAACTGAAGCCAAGATAGAATCATATGACATATGTCATCAAAAATGATATCCTGCAAGAAAATTGCGGGTTGTAGAGAGAACAAATTCATGATGACACAACAGGTTCAGAAAACTGTTTACAATGTATGAAAAGAAGGTTGAGACCATCTTGGTTTGGTGCAACTATCATTCAGTATCATTATATATAGAAAGATGATTTTGGGATAGGCTCTTAATATAGTTGACTATATTAGATTCGATTCACTTTTGAATTACATCGTTTTGAGACTTTGAGTTATATAATAAAAAATGATGAAGATAACAATGACGAGAGATGACTATTTTTATTTGTTTTATAACAACTGTACAGTAGAAATATAATTCATTCAAAAAGGAAAAGTTTTTAATAAAATCGTTTTAATTGATAAACAAAACGTAGAGGTAATAAGTAAAGAATCACAAAGTATTTTAACTTATAAATTTGTTATTTGGGGTATGAATTTAAATAAAAAAAATTATCTAATCGAACTTGTTGGAACGTTTATACTAGTTTATGCAATCACCAGTGCTGCTACAGTTTACAGTAAAAGTGGTCAATTAGGTGTAATAGGGATAGGATTAGTTCATGCGTTTGTTTTGACTGCAATAGTATTTGCAATTGGATACAAATCAGGAGCTCATGTAAATCCAGCAGTAACAGTTGCATTTTTGATAACAAAAAGAATGAGAATTAGTGATGGTATATTCTATGTAATTTTTCAGATAATTGGAGGAAAATTGGAGGAATAATGGCAGCAGCAGTGGTTTTTGCGATATTTGGTTCATCAATTTCTTCAAGTGTAACTCTTCCATCTGATGGCAATGTTTTAAGAGCATTTATACTCGAAATGGTAATGACATTTACATTAGTATACATAGTTTTAACAACTGCAGCAACCGCAAGTAATAAAATTGGACCATTAGCAGGATTAGCCATTGGTCTTACATTAGGTTTCAACGTAATATTTGGTGGATCTATCAGTGGTGGTTCTTTAAATCCAGCTAGATCCTTTGGACCAGCATTGATAACCGGAAATTTAGCCTACAATTGGATTTACTGGATAGCACCTATAATAGGAAGCCTATTTGCTGCAGGTATCCATAGACTTTTACATGTTGAACAAGATCCATAAAACAAATATTATGTAGTTGACGAATATTTAGGATTTGTTTAGCCATACCAATACTTGATCTGTAAAATTAATTCTATTGGGACATATACGACATAGGCAAGATAATATCAATTCTGAACGTCACAAGGTTTAGATTCAATTCACTTTTGAATCACATCCCTCTGGGCCCGTGATAAATTTGACTATATTTTTGGGTTATCCTGTTTATAATAGAGTATCTGTTAATGTGTAAGAAAGGCGACAACTGATAAAATGGAGGCAAGAAAAGTCTAAGGCTTTTCAAGGGTGTAAATACATATACATTGTTGGCTTATAATTTACTACATCATTTGGAATATTAACAGAGAGGTCTATTCCCGTGTATGTAGTGTTTCCTATCATTATAGAAATATTTCTTTATGATGTATAATATGATGTGAAAGCGGGATTTGTATCAGTAGCATTATGTTTGTAATGTATGACCCATCCAACAAAGGCAGGTTAATTCTGTTTACTTTTACAGTGGTAGGGTCATTGGGGACTGGTATTTGAATAGCAAAGTCTGCTGTCATGGTAGAGTTTGATACAGTTACAGAGCTTCTATCCGGATTGTATTTGAAATATAGTGTAACATTTTGCCCTGTTTCATTTGATACTACTTCTACTGCTCCACCATTTGTTTGATTATCCATATGAAGAGCAAGTTGATTTGGTAGAAATTGATTCTCATCTTCAGTTAGTGCAACCGGTTACCGTATATATGGATCAGCATAGCTCTTATTAGTATTAGAATACATAAAAAATCCAGAAATTGTAATCAACAAAACAATTGTTATTACTTTGGTAATCATATCCAACATTAGAAAATACTATAATATTAGCTAAATGATTTTCAAAAGTATATTCTTCTAATGTGTCTTTTAATATAGCTGTATATTCATGAGGGATTTATCAATTGTTATTGTGATTCATAATTCTATAGGTTATTGTTCTATGTCTTTTAGTCGGTTAGCTGGATAGACGATACAAGTTCTCACAGTGTTTACCACGTTAGGTATCTCCTATTGTTATCATGTTTTCAGATGCATATTCTAAGACAAAAATGGTTGATAGGTTTACTGTGTCTTAATAGTTGCAGATAGTAGTTGTTTTATCGATGTAATCTAGAGTATATGGCTATAAGATATTATAATATTTGCACGATTTGTAATATTTTATAAGATATTCGATCATTAGTTTTTTTATATTTCATGTGAGTCCTATAACATATGCTTAAATCCATAAAGGAAAAGTTATTGAGCACTGTTACAGCACATCCAAAACTAGTTACATTAGGTATAGGACTAGCAATCACATTTGGCACAACTCTAGTATTAGGCTTGGTATCTCCACATCAAGTGTATGCAGATGGAGCCCCTCATATTGTGTGAGAAGTGTAATACTATAACATGAATCTGTAAAGTAAGATCATAAATACTATAACAGCACATCCACGTCTTGTAACATTAGGAATAGGATTAGCAATCACATTTGTAATAGGAACTGCAATAGGTATGTTAGATCACAATAATTAAGCATATGCTGGTGGTCATAATGGCAATGGTAATGGTAATCATAATAGTTAATAATACGATTTCCAGTAAACTTTAATAATTTTTGTCTTCCATCAATCTACTTTTTATAACTTATTTTATCTATCTCGAATGGTAACTTTACACGGCCTTTATCAGATAAAGTTATGTATATTCTTTTTTAGGCGACAATCATGTTGTTTTCCTTCGGATTTGCCTTTAGAAAGAATAAATACTTTTCTCTATAGGTTATTGTTCATCTCTCTTATATGATACAGAGGATATTCATACATAGAAGAATCTGCTTGTGACAATTGAAGATATTGCGGAAAAACTACATTTAGAATATGCTCGGGTAATGGAGGAGTGAAAGTATTGAGTAAAGAAGATAGAGTAGGTGCTGGAGTATTAGAAGAAAAGCTTTTCTGTTCTTCAAAACGTATGCAACTTCCCTTGTAAGGTAGTTGTTTGCTATATACTTGATAAACTCTTCCTAGTTGCTTAACCTTGATACATGGCCATGCTATAGTCATTGGCTCTTTGGACGATGTTTTTCTATTAGTTGTTGAACTCAATGATAATGGTGGTATTGATACAAAAAATGGAGAAGTGGGACATCATAATTTATGTCAAATTGTTTTACTGTCCATTCATCTACCGATCGATGTATTAATGGCTCAATTGATAAACGATTTTTAAACCTTTGATGGATCGAACCGCATATTTCTCCTCTTATTATCATCCAATCATCATAAGAATACCATTGGAAGGGATGATTGGTGGCCTCTATTGCTATCATGACTTTACCACTAGGATAAACCATTATGGTATACTTTCTATATCTAGAGTGGGAACACTTAAGGACTTTTGCTTGGTTTCTATGTGAAGGTCTATGCCACTCATCACCATAAAGACGCTTGTAATCCTCACTGTATTTTAGCTGTGTTTCTAAGGTTATGTTGTGTATTTCAGGATTTGGCTTGTCACTTAGGATTTTGATAAGTATGGATTCTAGGATGTTATTATAGTGGTAGTAGCTGCTGTCGTTAGTATCGCTATTACATTCCATAGATGAGGCGCCTTTGCTCTTTCTGCTGTTTTCATGTTTTATGATATCTTGCATGTTAGCTAATACAAATTGATGTGCCTTACCTTTTTTGTCTTGTAGGGTGATGATGAATGGATTGCCTTTTTTATCGCTTAACTCTCGTATAGTCCTGCGAACCATGTCATAGTGCTTCCCTTTCAAGGCTTTGTGAATATCGTTGACCGTGGCAGATTGTTCTCTTAGGTTAAATCTAGCCATAGCCTCTAGTATCTCTCTCGGAAAACCTGTTATCTTTTGCCTCAAGTAGCACTCTAGGTCGTCTACAACATGTATAGGGTTTTCAAAGTTTGTAGAGGTGTGTTCCTTGGTTTGGTCATGAAAGGCAGTGTAGTAGACAATTCGCTTAGGCATTCATTAATTCGCTCATGAAACCCGAAGACTCCTCCCTACACTTTTACAAGAAAATATTATTAGCAAAAGGCCAAATTCGAGCAGAAAATTACTAAACACATTACTTACGATATTTGAGTATACAACATCACGACCCTTTTGTTTGTCGCAACTTTGTTTGTCCAGATAATCTTAAATATTTGCTATCTATATAACCAGTTATTGGTTAACTATGACCAGTAGAAAAAATGCTGTGGTTTTGGTAGTTATATCATTCTTAGTTGTTTTTTTGATTTATAGTTCAGTCACGAAAAGGGATGTATTTGCTTTGCCCCAAAAAGGCCCCCCAGCGTGCAAAGTCTCACAAGACATAAATTCGCGTGTCTTCACTAAGACGTGTTGCTGGTATGAATGGGATGCTGATCAAAATGGTAAACTTGTATCTTTCAAACATTTTTGCCAGGATTGTCGTTGGGATGCTTTCAATGACTATGGCTGCGGTAATCCATACGAGCCTCGTCAGCTTGCAGGAACAGGCGGCCCTATATCGGTCGGGCCTACACAACCGTCTTCTACACCTCCACCGCCTTCAAATGAAACTCATGCCAATAATCAACCAGGACATATAGGAACTAAGCAATCACTAACTACAACATGTCCTAATGGTTCTGCACCTGATGCTGACGGTTTTTGTCCTACTGCTCCTACTTTCACAACAAATCATCAAGGCGGATTAACATCAAACAATAATGACAATACTAATTCTCATCAGGGGCACCACCATAAAGGTATCAACCCATCAGCACAGATAGAAGGAGGGGTCGGACAAGAATTAACCGCAACTAAAAACAAGGATCAGAATCTGATCAAGTAATAACAGAGCCTATGTCGTAATAGAATAGTGGCTATGTGTATACTAACGGTTTTTGCAATCTTTAATTTTGCTTGAAGTATCTACTTCCTTCTGCAATTGGGGCATCAAACGTTTTGTTTTTTCAGCCAAAAATTAATGAGCTCTTTGACTTTGATCTATCATTATACATCTGTTAGCCGCTCATAATTAGAAGATTAATCTCTCATTCGGACATACTTCAAATATATATAAAACTTCACTATTTTCACCTAAAAGATTTACCCATCTTTTTATTCATTACTTAATGGAAGACTGAAAGAAAATGTGGCACCTTTCCCATCCTCATTATTTTTAGCCCATATTTACCACCATGAGCTTTTATTATTCCCTTGCATATGTATAGTCCAAGACCATTACCGCCACCACCACTACCTTCATTTGATTTAGTAACAAATTTTGAAAATAATCGTGGTAATATATCCAAATCAATACCTGTCCCTGTATCCTTTACTCTCACCATGATTTGACGAATCACTTTATGATTGTAACATTTTTTAGATATCTCTGCTGTTATAGTTATTGTTCTATTTTTTGTGAATTTGAGTGAATTGTCCACCAAGTTAGATAGTACTTGCTTGATTCTATCCTGGTCTGCAATCAGATTGATAGACTTGAAGTCCTCTGAAGCAGAAAATGATATAGTTTACTGGAGAATTGGCATATTTGCTTATTTCTTTAGGAGAAGAAGATGTTGAATAATCGTTAACTGTCTTCCCTATAGCCTCGATAAAACCAAAACTCTCATTCTTTAGATTCAGTGTTTTAGATTCAATTCTTGTAGTATCAAGTATATCTTCACTTAGACGTTAAGTCTTTTTGCATTTCTAATTATTACATCGATGTGTTGTTTATTTTTTTTACCAACTATGGGACTTAAAATCTCGGATAATCCTAAAATAGGTTGTATTGGAATCTCAGATCATGAGCAGCAATATTAATAAACTCTTTTTGAGATATATTCTGAATTAATAGTTCTTCACGTAATTCGCTATTTTTCCATAATCTATTAAATATTGAAACGTATGATAGCACAGTTGATTTGCTGTTTGAATATGCAGCTATTCCTATCGCTTTGTTAGAAAATTGTTTTGTATCGTCCTTTAGCTCTATTACAAGTGAATATGTCCTATCTACTACTAGAATGGTAATTCTTATTTGCATGGATTCTTCAATTTTTCATGTCTGTATTCCACTTGTGTGCTCTAGTCTGTGAAGTAGTGACATACAACCAAACAGTTCTGGTCATGTAACTTTTAATCCAACAAATACGACAGGAACCTTCACTTATCATTGTGCATACCATCCCTATACAATGAAAGGAACAATAGAGGTTATCAAAAAATAACTCACTTTACATTTTCCTTTTGACTCCATCAATCAAACAAAAAAGATAGCTATTAAAT
>JAICXY010000164.1 GCA_025934495.1 Candidatus Nitrosocosmicus sp. | reverse complement strand
TTAGATTTATATAATATTACAATTTCTTAACATATTCTCTCTAGGTAATTCTGTTATTTACTCATCTTTTAATTTTCGATATATCTTTATCTAACATTTATAGATACTATTAATATAGAAAACAATACCCATTTCTTTCTTATATTGATTCCATTACCAATATTAAATTGTATTTGAATTAAGAATGATTATGATGGAAATATAAACTGACATTCTTATATCAATGATCGAATCAATCTTAACTGTTCCATTTCTAGAAAATAATTTGATGCTAGCATTTTTACAACAAATAGTAGTGATGGAAATGAATACCAGACCTAGACTATAAAGCAATATTATAAATAATAGGTGAAAAATAGAAAAGAAGTATACTGATAAGTGTAAATATTAAAAAACGCGAAATATTTAGTTTCAAAAATCTATAGATTTAATTTAAGGGATTCTTCGAATATTTGATTTTTAAAAATAACATAATACAGTTTAATAAAACTGCAATAGAATTTCCACCAATCAGTACAATATCATTTTTAGCTACGCCATAAAATACCCATAATCCTAGACCCGTTATCAACACTACAACTAGCCAAATTGATATATCATCTGTTTTCTTTGATTTTAATGCCTTTAATATTTGTGGAAGAGTACTGGAAACTGCGAAAATAGTCGCCATAATACCGATACCATAAATCAAAAAGTCAACCATCAGTGCTTCTATTTCAATAGCAAGATTATTTATAGTACAGAATCTAAACAAAGTGAACATGTTTCTTTTTTAGCAATTATTGTTTTAGATTTATGTATGAAAAATGTATTATCCCAAAGCGATCTAAAAAAGGCCCTAATGAGCACAACTAATTGTTTTATCGATATGAGCGAGGTATATACATATTAAATCATCTTAATATGTTGTATAACAGAGTAAAGAATTAAAGATACGCTAGGAGAAATGATTTTTATTAATACCGATCTTAAGAATAACTCATGGTAGATTAAAAGGTTTACATTCTTAATGTTCTGTATTTTATAGACTGCCACCCTTGTCTGATAGCAGGAGAACATAGTAGCCATCTGCCTAGTATTCAATCGTAATTAAGATGTTTTGTTGTATGGTCAAGGTTTTGACTTGATACTAACAAAGGATTGTATATTTCTGAAATGAAAAGCAGTAGACTGACAATATAACAACAGACAAACTAAAATGCCATGTAGATAGCAATACCTAGAAGATACAAACTGAGACTACGACAATCTATATATACAAATAAAAAAACTTGACAATTGGATACCCATTATTATAAAATGATTATATGTAGTGACGGTGATGTTCACTTAACACCTATTTTCTTATGAAAATCTACAAACATATTTAACCAATTAATTACATGTTTAAGTTTACATTTTTTTCTACTACAAGGAAAGTAATCATCAAAGGTTTCGGTTCTGTCCACATTATGTACTGCATATTGTTCTTTCAATAATGCTTTTTTCATTTTCATATACAAAAGAATGTGGATATAATGTTTTAGTTTTAAGAAACGACAGGCTTGAAGAGGATACAATGTGCCATCACCGTCTGACGAAACAGAATGTAATCATACATACTTGTTTACCACTTACCGCTTGAGAAAGAAACCGTTAGGCTACTACTGCAAACATATTTCGTTCTTTAGATATACGAAAAGAAGAAAGTTTTTCTTTATCTTTTGGCTCTATTTTTATCCAAAGACAAAGATATTCGAATCCAACTTTTATTATTGTTTCATCAATTATATATTCATGGATTTTCTTTTTCTTTTTCTTTGAATATAGTTTATGTGGCTTGCTTGTACTTTTGTATCCAATTCCAGATTGATACATGATTTCTTTTAAAAAAGATGATGATAATCTTTCAGCTGCGGTTCTTCTTAATGAAGGCCAGAAAAGTACAAGTATAATGCATAGCCAATGTACTTTGAAGGTGTTCTTCTGTTTTTTGAAATTATAAATGAAATAGAAGATCTTTAAGCTATGTGCTTTCCTTAAGTGAAGAACCGTAGTGACCCGATTCGCATATTATTATACTTTGATATCGAATGCCCGCTAAAAACAAGGTCATTATTATGATGGAACAATTCATCCATAAATAAAGAAAAACATCTAAACGGAAATCAAACAGATGCAAGGTATAGATAATTAAATGTCATTGAAGAACAGGTTTTGGAATATAAAATACACATAACATAAACTATGAATGATCCTCTTATAGTATCACTCGAAACAACCGATATCTACTATATCACTGCAGTTAATCGAAAACAATCAATTGCTTGTTTCTTTAATCTCATCTACTTTTTGTATGGTCTTTTTACTATTTGTATTTCATGTGGCAACCGGAACATGATACAATGAAAAAGAAAAAATGCGAATTAAAATCAATAAATATATTTTAATGAAATATGATAACCTAAAAATTAGGATAAAGCAAGGGATCCGGAATTATGAAAGTCTCAAATATGTATTAATTTTATTTAAATAATTGAATATTATCATACAGTTTAGAAAATATGCACGAGAAACAACTACCTTCCCATGTTCAACCATTAGTATAGTGTAAATAGTGCGAAATCTTTTTTTAGGTACAAGATGCGAACAGATATTTTGGTCTTGTCTTAATCCAACGTAGTTGATCTATCTTATTATTTTTCTCTTTTTTTTCGCTCTTTTACCAAAAATATCAATCCTTCTACATTATTGGGATTCATATAGAGTTCGCCTCTGGGTGATTCTTTGATACCCACTATAGGTTCTCCACATTCAGGGCATATTTGATAAAATATAAAGATACTAATGTTTCGCACATTTTTCCCAATAAGGGTATTATGCATATTAGGATGTAGTTGAAGTTTGCATGTAGGACATTCCATACCATATACATTTCATTTGTTAATTTAAAAGTACTCTATACATTTTTAACTATTTTTTCTTTGGACATTACACTTCTTTTTAAAATGCAGTTTAAACTTAAATTATTTTTCATTTCTATTGTCGGATACTAGTTATTCAGTTTTTTATTTTCCTTAAAATAATTATAGAATAATCGTTTTGCTGAAAAATAGTTAATTATTTGTTTTAATATATTTGATTATATTACAATATGGATACATTAAAGATAAATTACAATAAAGAAGACAAAAGTAATATTATTGATGATAAAAGAGGTAAAGATAATAATCTTGACAATTACGAAGATATTTTCGATGTAGCTATAATAGGAGGAGGATTTGCAGGATTATCTGCTGCATTACTATTGGGAAGATACCTTAGACCAATCATCATTTTTGATGTTTTTAAACCCAGGTCCTCGTATATACATGGTTATCTAGGATATGAAAAATCTTCAAGGAATGATTTAATACAAAAAGCATGGCATGATGTAATCCAATACCAGTCAGTAAAAAGAGTTGAAGATAAAGTAAAAAGAGTTGAAAAAGACGTTGAAAATAATCTTTTTCTAATAACATCCACAAAAGAAAATAATATGCAGAACCAAGATAATAGCGAAAAGCGAAAAGCTAGAGCAAAATATTTGATTATTGCAACAGGACTCCAACACATAAAACCAAATATAAAAAACTTTGAAGAATATGATGGAAATGGTGTTTGGCACTGTCCACATTGTGATGGATTCGAAGCTACTAATAAAAAATTAGTTATAATTGCTTCAGATAATAAAGATAATAAAGCTTTAGATTATGCCAAGGTATTCTTAGGGTGGACTAAAGACATTACTCTATTCTTACAAAGATCAAACTATGATAATGATAATGCCCACAACAATACATCCCAATTAACTGATAAACAAAGAATCGAAGCAAGGACATTAGATATAGATATTATTGAAAATGACGACATAGTAGAAATTGTAGGTGATCCATCTATAAAGTCCATAAAAGGAGTTATAACCAGAAATAATGGATTTTACCAAGCAGATGTTCTATTCTATCATCTTAAAAAAATTATTCAAAATGAAATCGCATGTCAACTAGGGTGTGAATTGGATGAGGGTTATTTGAAGGTTAATAAGAACCAACAAACTAGTATTCCAAATGTTTATGCAGCTGGAGATATAGATACAGATAGACATTATGCCATATTGGCAGCTGCAAGTGGAGCTCTAGCGGCAATATCTATTTATGAAGAGTTGTTAAAAGATGCATTAAACAGAACAAAAATACAAAGCCATATATAATAATAATATTTATTTTAAATTTTACAAAAAATTATATAAACAATAACTGAATATCCGGAATAATCAATTCCTTTTAGTTAACTATTATGTTTTATGTCTTTTGAGGCCCGGTCATAATTCAAATTTATTTCAATATGTAATATAGCTTAAATATAACTCGGAATATAATTTTGATATAATGTCCTAAAGATTATCCATCGTCAGTTTAAATGGTTACATCCTTTAACATTCTATTTGACAGGCTGTTGTATACGGTGACCCATCATATTGCGAAAACACGGTAGACTACATTATACATTCAATCGTAGTTTTAAGATGCTTTACGTAAAGATATGATTAAAATCGATAAAATAATGCTTAGGCCCTGCTGAGACAGAAGTCGGGATAACCCTAACAAATTTTGAATTATGACCAAAACCTCATCTATTTATGATGAGTATTAAATTTTAAATATAATTATAATATGAAAAATAATGCTGTAACTTTATAATAGAATTAACTATTTAATGCAAATATAGAAGAATTCATTAAATATTCATACTAAATGTCATATATAACTAAAAATCAAACATATTTAGTATTAATTGTCATAGTATTTACAACAATAGTGATTGCAGGTAATATTGTATCCGCCGCGGACAATTTAGCTTTTGCATCGAGGAATGATCACCATCACTTCGACAAAAGTTCCCATAATCATCAAAGAATAGGTCAATCAAGTGACCAACGCCAACATTCATTCTGTTTAACTGCTGGTTTTGGCTCACCAGTTTCTGCTTCCTGTAATAACAATGCTGCAAGTGCAAACGCCAATACCGGTAGCAATGGGGCTTCATCGGATAATGACGGCAATAGCGTAACTCATCAAAAAATAGGCCAATCCGGTCATCAGCATCAACATGCATTCTGCATAACAGCCGGCATATCTTCACCGATTACCGGTTCGTGTAATAATACGGCCCTTCACGCAAACGCCAATACCGGCAGCAATGAGGCAGCATCAGGACATTAATCAATGATCCAATCGCTACAATAGCAACAATAACCAAAACATAAAAATATTCAGAACAAATACGTTTTTTTATTTTGTTTTTATTAATTTTAAAAAAGGACAATTATTTTAAAATCAAACACATATGTATATTTCATAAATTCAACAAATGAGAATTTTTCGGTATAAATATCCTTCAATAATATTTTGAAATGGTTATTTTACATTGTAGATTGCTCTGTCGAATAACTAATTTGGATACAACCAATTAGACTAGTATTGCATCATGCCATCATCTTGTCCATAAACAAGTTATAGATCGATGCCTTTAACATCAGCTCATTTACGATGCTGTTCCACTTTACAGAAGACA
>JAICXY010000056.1 GCA_025934495.1 Candidatus Nitrosocosmicus sp. | reverse complement strand
TGTTGAATTTTTAAAGATGATTGGAATAGATGATGAAACTGCACATTTAGATGCTGAAGGAATCGAACATCATCTTCATCCGCAAACTATAAAAAATTTGGAAAGTTTTATAATTTTACTAAAAAAAAGAGATCCAAAATTAATCAAAGATCTCCAAAATAAAAAAGAAAATTAGATCTCTATATTCAGGGATACATTCAATTATGTATCAAGTTAGTAGATCTCAATAACCTCATAGTTAGTAAGGAATAACTCCACATAATTTATCGGCAAATTATATTTTACCGATTTATGAATTGGCAACCTGACCTCTAATTGGGAAGTTTGATTTCGTATATTTAATACGAGAATTAAAATACAGACCGAGAATTTGAAATCCTTTTGGAAAATATAGATAGGTTATAGAAAAATATTATCACAAACACAATAGACAAAATGGCTATAATCATAGATAAAAGATTAATCAAGATATCATTTTTTTTAAAAAAATGCTTTATACTTTTTTATAATTAATTTTGAAAGGTTTTATAATAAGATTATAATGCAGAGTCAGTATTTGATCTACCTCGTCTTGGAGGAGCATATGTTAAATATCTTGAGTCCTAGAACAAAGAGCATCAAAAGGTATATCAAGATTTGTTAACAATATTTGTATTATGGAATTGTTGAATACAAAAATATAAATCTAAAAGATTATTCTTTAGGAATATCAAGGTTTCTGAAGTTTTCAGGAATATTAAAAGATAAATCTTGACTCAAAGTTATCATTATACATTCATTCCCTCGAGATAGCTATCGAGCCTAAAAAGAGTACATGATTAAAAATAAAGTAGATGAATATGGCTATGTTTATGGCGGGCTGTTTTCCATTCTATACAATAAAAGAGTATAAAGACCAAATTTAAACAAATGGTGATACAGAGTATTCTTAAACGTAAAGATGTTTGAAATAGACCATTATATTATTTTCATTTAGATAAGCATTATCGAAAACAATGTAGGACATTGATACCATAAAAGGATTTTGTGACAATATATTACTTGCCATTAGGAAAGAAAAATTGCAAACAAAAAAATTTTCAACTCGATTTAATCAATTTGCATTTTGTACAATAGGAACATATCTTACTTTACCGAACCCATCGAATTATAGAAATTTAATTATATAGTCTATAATATATAAAACCATATTCTAAAATCAAATTCCTATTGACCATCTGATTCTGATAGATATTATGGACTTTTTTAATATTTATCCCTCCTAGTGCAAATAAATAACTTTGATTTCAAAGTTTGATTAATGGAAAATTTATTTATTTATTTATTTATTATATTTAGAATATTGTATCCTATTTTTAATTACAAATGGATTAAAGTTGTAAGTAAATAAGAATTAAATGTTAATATAGACAAAACAAAAGCAATTGAAATTATTGTTGTAATGTTTCTATTTACAAATTCACCCATCAATTCTTTGTTTTTTGTCAACAAGACTAGAGGAATCATTGGTAGAGGAATCAATAAACTGAGTATCACCTGACTGTATACTAATATGCTGAGAGGGTCTAATCCGAGCAACAATGCTATAGATGTAGGAACTACATTGATAAATCGAGTTACGATACGCCTAACCCAAACATTAAGTTTTTTTCCCAACAATCCCTCCATTATTGTTTGACCTGCCAAAGTGCCAACCACTGAAGACGATATACCTGATGCAAGCAGAGTAATAATAAAGATTGTTCCAGCACCGATACCAAATAATGGAATTAGTGTTTTATAAGCATCGGATATTGAGGCTATATTCGAATAATGTGGATTAAATGCTGCAGCGGCCATTATCATTATTGCGGCATTTACCATGCCTGCTATAGCAAGTATGATAATAGTTTCTATAAGATGCATCTTTCGCAATGCTCTTTTCTCTTTAATAGAATTATCTTTGATTTTATTTTTGGTAAGCCAAGAGTGTAAAAAGAGTGCATGTGGCATTACTGTAGCTCCAATAATACCAACAGATATCAATGCTGCGTGAGAATTTGCAATTGTGGGGATAAAGGAGTTATAAAGTATGGCAGAGGGATCCGGTTTTATAATAAATACCTCATATAGATATCCAAAACTTATTATCGAAACTAAAAGAATGAATATTTGTTCAAGAGCACGAAACCTGCGTGTTGTAATGGCAAGTATCAATATTACATCTAACGCTCCAAAAATGGATGCATAAATCATTGGAATTTTAAATAAAAGATTAAGTGCAATAACTGTTCCCAGATATTCAGCCAAATCCGTAGCAGCCGATGCTGTTTCGGCAGCTAGCCAATAAGGTATGATATAAATTTTCTTTTTGAGTTTTTGTTTGATTATTTCTGGCAGTGATTGTCCTGTTGCTATTCCAAGTTTACCTGATAGGTATTGGAGCATCATCGCCATTGCACTTGAAAGCCAAACTACCCAAAGAAGACTGTAATTAAGGGATGCCCCTCCTTGAATATCAGTACCATAATTACCAGGATCAATATATGCAATACTTACAATAATTGCTGGCCCCATGTAAAGGAATAACCTTTGAAGAGATTGTTTCTTTGTTAAAAAATATTTTTGAGGAAGCAATATAATTTTAAAATAAATTGGCAGATATATTAATGTTAACCTAATCTAACATCATTTGATATGTATAAAATAGATAAACTATTAAAAGATATATAGAGAAGATAAAGAGAAGTAATTAACAAATATTATATTAAAAAAGAAAATTATATCAAAATTAATTTTTAGATGGCATTATAAAAGTAAAGTCATAATATATATTAGAAATACGATTTTCAAGATAATGAAGAATGTAATATAGACTTTTAATGTTCTTTCAAAGATACATATAATATATCATCAAATTATTGAGCTGCAAGGCCATCAGTAAATGACTTGGAGAACAATGGTTTTTTTATATAACCTCGTACGAATATAATCAAAGAACAGGTTGAAGAAAAACTACTTGTATAAAATTATTTGCAAGTAATTATGGAGATCTAATATACATATGTGTTTGTACATTGGTAACCAAAGTCCAATCTTCTTTTTTTATTGCAATTATGTAACCATTGGATAAAGATTGAAACCTTCATCCTTTGGTAGAGGAGGTTTGATATTTATAAGATATGGTGCTAGTGCTTACAAAAAAAATATTTTCCATGGTCTTTTAATGAGATATTAATTATTATAATTTCTTTATGCCGCCATTTTATTCACACTTTGGATATTTGTTTAATTGATCTATATCCACATCTCATGCTAGATCTTTCTTTGTATCAAGCTATCGTAAAAGATAGGTAAGATAGATTTAATATCATCTTCTTTACCATCCCAAATCTGCACAATTCTAACCTTCTCGTGGTATTTGGAATTGAGTGAGTCAGGAATATGGACAAGACAGGATTTTGTTGTAAGATCGTAATTTGAATTATTCTTTCCATTAGTAAAGTATTCACATGCAAATTGGATAAATTGGGAGGTAAAATCATTTTTCATATACGGTAAAAATTGGTTATAGTAAGAAATAGATTCCAAAGATATCTCTTCTTGAGGATTATTATTAACTATTTTAATAGGTTGATATATGTGGTATCCACCACCTGTCCAAAGCACTGTAGGATGACCATTAATTTCTTGTTGTATTTTATGTAGTGTTTGCTTTAGAATATAATCTAGTTTTCTTATCGGATATTTGCAGGTATTACATAAGGATAAATCTAAACTTATATAAATAAAACTTGGATGTAGCTTATTGTCATCTTGCTCATAATAATACGGATATCCATTAATTCTACAATCTATAAAATTGGCCTCTGCAAAGTATTTCATCATCTCATCTTGACTATTCACATAAACTTGACCGTTAGTGTTGGCTGTCATTATAGCTCTGGGAAAAATAAATTCCTGGCTTTTAAAGTGAGATAAAATAAATTGCGAGTTTTTATCTATACAACTGCTGCTTTCTTGATTTTCTCCATTCATAATCTCTTGGATCACGCACTAAAATATTAATAAAAATTAAATACTTATATACGAGTCCATTTCTCCATCATCTGCTTCTTGAATGAAATAAAGATATAAATCAAAATAACGGAACCGGGTTTCATAAAGCTTTGTTGAATAATTATGAAAATCATTTTTCATTATTAACCTATAAGATAATATGGATTTTGGATAGAATATATTCTAAACTTATTGGATATGTGTTGCATCATTACGGAATAATTGAGTTGCAACAAACCAAAAGATGATAATGCACGCTGTTAGACGATCATATATCGCTAATTTTTGTTGTTGCTTTTTACAAGTACTTGCTCTCAGGTTATGATAACAGAAAGCGCGTAATGCAATCTTTATCTTTATGCAATATGCATTTATTCACAAGTTGCTTCTATGATGAGTGAAATTTCACATTTAGTCATCATTGCACCTAATAGCGACTTTATATTATACTATCAATTAATTGCCACATCCATTTGATACCTTTATCAGTCTCTTATCAAGCATACGCGTCTACTGCAAGGAATGGATAGTAGACCTCATGCCAGTACAAGTTTACGGTTATACAGACAGACCATAAAAAGGAAAGATTGTGATGCATTATTAAGATAAGTCAAAACCATATCATTACAATAAAGCATCTCAAAATTACTATAGTTGGTTAATAGGTATATGGTCCATAACGTTACCACTGACATACTTGGCCATGGTATACAACTTATCAAATGAGAATGTTAAAAAGTAAATATCCTTATCCTATCAAGAGCTAATCTTTGGGAAAGGGTTTGTCAAACTAATATCTCAAAGGTTATCTTTAAGCTATATGAAATGCATTAAAAAGAGAAATGAATTATGACCATATATCAATTGGTTAATTGATTTATTTATCTAATTTCATAAATTTATGAATACCTTTAGTAGTGATATAGGAATAATAAAAAAGAATATCTCATCTTTTAAAATATTAAACTGTTTCTTCTTCTTTATTATATTTCCTTTGCTGAGGCAGCATTATATATACACATGCTGATCCACACATAGTACAAGGTACGTTATTTCCTGCATGTTGTTCATTGTGTCGATAATGGATTTTCCTTGCATTTTCTGGATCTATTGACAATGATAACTGCTTTTCCCAATCCAGCGTTCTTCTTGCTTCGGTCATTTGCCTGTCCCATTTTATTGCTTTTTCTCTTATCTTTACCAAATCACCTGCATGTGCAGCTATCCTATATGCAATTAGTCCTTCTTTAACTTCATTTTCATTTGGAAGTCCCAAATGTTCAGCTGGTGTCAGATAGCACAATAAATCTACACCTTCAGAGGCGGAAATTGCAGCTCCAATGGCACTTGCAATATGATCATAGCCTGAGGCTATATCTGTAACAAGAGGTCCAAGAACATAGTATGGAATATCTCCTATTAGCGATTTGGCCAATCTAACATTTGCAGAAACTTCATTTAATGGAACATGTCCTGGACCTTCAACCATTACCTGGATATCATTTTCATATGCAATTTTAGCTAATCTAGAAATGTTTATCATCTCTGAAACTTGCAATTCGTCATGAGAATCGAGGATTGAACCCGGTCTTAATGCATCACCAAGACTGAACGTGACATCGTATTTTTTTGCTATTTCACAGAGATAATCAAAATGCTCATAATATGGATTTTCTTTATTATATTTTAACATCCAAGCAGCTGTTATGGTACCACCCTTGGAAACAACACCTGCGTATCTTTTAACATTCATTATTCTTTTTGCTAATTCCAAAGTAATCCCTGAATGAATTGTTGTGTAATCCACTCCATCTTTTGCATGCTTCTCAAATGCATTTAAAAAATCATCTTCTGTAATATTTAGAGGATTTTTGTATTTTTCGACTCCGTATCCATATGCTTGATAAATTGGTACCGAACCAAAAGTTATAGTCGAGGCAGCTTCAAGCAACTTTTCTCTTATAAGGTTTAGATCGCCACCATCAGAAAGATCCATTATTGTATCTGCCCCATATTTTGTTGCAACTTTTGCTTTTGAGATTTCCTCTTCTATGTTTTGATATAATGTCGAAGTTCCAATATTTACATTGACTTTTGTTTTTAATCCTTTTCCAATTCCAACTACTTTGATCCTTTGCTGTTTTCTCGCAACATTTTTTGGAATAATTATAGAGCCTTTTGCAACATTTTTTATAATAAAGTCTATATCCAAGTCCTCATCTTTTGCAACTTGCTTTATCTCTTCAGTAGCAATTCCTCTTTTGGCAGAACTCATCTGAGTGCCCATTTTTTATTTAGAGCTTTAATACTATAAATGATTTATTAAAGATGAGACCTAGTCATATTCTAGATCCGTCTCTGTTAATTTCAAGATAAATCTATAGTTGGATGTGCAATATGTTTTTATTTTTTAGGTTATTATTTAAAAAAAAAGAGCAGCAGTTTATATAGATTATCCTCTTCTTCTTTATTAAAAGAAATCATATATTTATCTGAAATTGAATTCAGAAATACAGATCAAAGAAGATATTTTCAACTAGATGTAGAATTGATGATTCTGTAGTTGACGATCGACTGATTAAAAGTGGTTCAGAACTCATGGCTATGAGTTTCACTTGAACCAACAAAAGATAAAGTTCACAATTAACAAATCAAAAGAAAGAAATACGTTCATAGCTGAGCGATGTATTTCAATGCTAATTACGACTCATGGTCTATACCCAATTTAGACAATAGATGGAATTGCTATGTACCTATCATAGTATGAATCTTTCTAAAACTAAAGCATTATTTGCATCCTCTTTTGGGAAAGTATTATTAAAAGATAATTCAGTATAAAAGAAATACTGAAAATTTCAAGGATTGCTTTAATATGCTACTATTATATACCTGTTGGAAATGTCTCTGGAAAGTCTTTATCGTCTTGTATAGGTTGCATATGCAGTGGAGATATAGCACTGGTTTTATCAATAAATAATAAAGCATCATATCTTAAAGATAATACAATAGGAACATAATTTCCATATTTTTCATAGATTGGATTATAAACAACACCTATTGCTCTCTGGCCCATTGTATTGTAATTTTCTTTATTGTTGTTGTTATTATTATTATTATTATCATTGATGTTATTGCTTTGTTTATTTATTCTACTCGTATTATTTTCATCCCTATTAGAAAAAACGATTAACTTGTCTTTTCCTATCCAATCATTATTCTTAATTTTGTCATAATTAAAATGCAATAGATTATCCCAGCTTCCTTCTTTTGCAGAAGGTACATTCATTTTCTCCATCTTTGCACCCCATTCTCTTGCTGCAATAACAGTACCACTGTATGTACTAAAACCTACTAGTATGGTATTTTGACTACCTTTTCTTTCCCTTACAAGTTGCCCAAGATTAATCATCCCAGAATCTTTCATATCCGTATATCTTGCATCACCAATGTGGGTATTATGAGCCCATACGATGGCTTTTGATTTACTTTTACCATCATTTTGATCATGGAAATCTATAAGGCGTTCAAGTGTATCCATCATATGATTATCTCTAAAATTCCATGAATTTACATCTCCTTTTATCATTGTTCGATAATATATTTCTGCATCTTTTGCTGAGATAGCATTCTGCTCAGCATTAAAATATTCTTCTTCTTTATTCTGATGATGATCTTTAGAATAAATTTCCCGTTTGCTCTTCAATGATGCTAATAATTCAATAATCTCGTCTTCGCAGTTTTCGGGAACAAATGCCGTTTTACGAGCATACTCTTGTACATTTTTGTTAAAAGGTTCAAAGCAATTATACGCATCAATAGCATCTTTTAATGCAGAGGGATCTACTTTCTTGAGATATTGTATTATTGCTTCCATAGATTCCCACAAACTATATAGGTCAAGGCCATAGAATCCTACTGGTTTATCTATAGAGGTAGATAATTTTTGTTGATTTATGATTGTATCATTATATTCTTTGAGCCACTTTACAAGCTTGACCATTTCCTTGTTTGCCCACATCCAAGTAGGCCACCGATTAAATAAATGAAGAACTTCAAAAGCGCTTTTACCAGAATTAGAAAATCCTTTAATATATCTATTAACTTCAAAGCAATCGGGCCAATCGCCTTCAACTGCGATAAATGAAAATTTTTTTTCAAGGATCAAACGTTTTGATATTTCTGTTCGCCATTCATAAAATTCTGAAGTTCCGTGAGAGGCTTCTCCCAATAATACAAATTGTGATTCTCCGATTCTCTCTAATAATGCATCGAGGTCTTTGGGATTACTCAATAAATTATAATTTATGTTTGCCATTTTCCAATTATCCCCTTATGACAATGTATTATAACCAATAGCTTTAATAAAAATAAATTATCTCGGATTATTTACTTACATACATTCTCATATCATAATCAAAAACAATTAATTAAAAACGTAAGCATATGAAATAAATTAAAATGGACCTTTTTTATATAATAGAAAATACTTTTTTAATTATCATCTAGTGCAATTTAATCTATGTTACTCCACTTACTATGCATATTCTTTAAAATATTATCAATTCTGTTTATATTACAAAAGCAGCAGGAGGAGGATGGTCGCAATACTTTTTCGGCTCTTTGATCAGAATATACATGGTTATTTAAACCTGGTCTAAGATTATCTGCTGACAAAGATGATTTTGTCATTTCTGTATTTTCTAATGTGTTTGTTTGATTGTCATCATCAACATCAACATCAACCATCATATCTAAATGAAGTTGACTGTACTTTTAATTATATTTTTGGCCCTGCTAACTTAACTTAAGGAAAAACCTATAGCTTTAAAACAGTCATATCTTGTATGAATATCAACCAGAAGTAGAACACCTACAAAAATTATTGGTAATGGATTATATTTGTACTTTCTTGGATGATCATTTAGAAATACCGCTAAAGCATTATCTTTCTTTTTTACTTTTAGTAAAGATAAGTCATGTTTCAATCTGGAACTGGCTTCAAAAGTATAGGTTTTGGAAATATTTCAAGAATAGGGGATCAAAGAATATGTAATGATGAAACTGCGATAGAACTTTGTTCTAAATTATTATGGCTTGTATGTTATTGAACATACAGATAAACAAATTCTTTCTTTTTATATATCAAAAGAACAAAAAATATGTTTGTAGTAGTAGTAGTAGTAGTCGAACGATGTCTGTCCCATGTTTTAGACAATCATGGGAAACGTCAAGATTTATCAGACGGAGATGGTACTTTATATCCACAAGCCTAACTCTTCTTGAAACTGAAACATCATCTTCATTCTTCTTATGAGAAAAGCACGATAGAAAGAACTATGCAGCAGTACATAAAAGATAGAAGCGAAGGATTTGATAATTATTTTCCTTGTAAAAAGAACAAGTGTTTACAATACTTTTAAAAGAGCCATAGTTTTATCAATCAAAACCATATTATATTCTATACTTACATTAACAAATTCTTATACAATATTATATCCATATTTTTTCATTATTTCTTTGACATCGGTGTCACTAACTTGATCAAATCTGTTATAAAATTGGCCAACACCATAAAATTCCTCAACAACATGAGATATTATTACATTACTCGCAACATCTTTGAGATCATCAATGGTAGCCTTATTTGTTGCAGGTGCAACTGGCACTGCTACAATTAAACTTTTACAATCGTTTTTATTTTTTATCCATCTAGCAGCAGCAATCATGGTGGCGCCTGTTGCTATACCATCATCTACCAGTAACACGTCTTTTCCCTTTAGTTTGTCATTGTATTGTTTACTTCCTCTAAATTCAATTAACCGTCGATCTATTTCCTTTTTTTCTATTTTTAATTGGTTCTCAATATAATTTTGAGATGGTGATGGTATCAAGTTAGTAATGCGTTCATTAATAAAATAGCTATTATCTGGCATTACTGCTCCGATCGCAAGTTCAGGATTAAATTCTGCCCCAATTTTTCTAGAAACTACCATATCAAGGTTGCATTGAAAATATGATGCAATAACATCGCCAATAATAATACCCCCTCTTGGAATTGCCAAAACAACCATCTGTTCTTTTTTATTATTGCTAATAATGATGTTATCCAATATCTTTACTAGCTCTTCACCTGCATGTTTCCTATCCTGAAAAAGAGTAGTCATTATATATTATAGTCATATTATAAATAAAGGGATTCTGCTCAGAATAGGCCATGTAAAGTCAAGGAATAAGCTATAGAATACTTTTCGTTTTTATTTATGACACATCAAATAAGAAAGAGAATTAAAATTAATGATATTGCATAATCTCTATATCTTTACTCCAGAGTCGGTCTTTCAATGAGAAATATATCCCTGCCTCATCCAAATTTGTTGAGCCAAAAAAACAATAAAGGATAGAAATAAAAAGTACAGATCTCTAAATATTCTTCTAGAGAAGACCAAGATCTCGCAATTCATAAATGATGAGATGCGACTCAAATGTGGCTTGTAATCAATATATCTTTGGGTTACAAGCACGAACCAAAAAAAGATATAGAAATCCTTTTAATTAGCATATCAAAAGAGCAGAAAATATGTTTGCGATTATAGAATGTTATCTAAAAGAATTTTAAGAGAATAGAAGCAACAAAGTATCTAAAATTGGAGTATCCTGTATCTTCAAATATACAGGTTATTGAAATTAAATCAACAAAATCAATCAATCTTTATATGAGAAAAGTGATAGAAAGTCGATGTAATTTAAGGATATGACAGAAGGATTTGATGTATTCAGGTTTAGGGGAAAAATAAATTCATATCCACTATTATAACATCAAACTTCAACATAACAATACATCAAAGTTCCTGTAAAGATATTCAATAAGTATTCTAAAGTCAAGTCCTAATTATAGAACATTATCCTTCTAAAAAGACTGTATAGAAAAAATAACAAATAAAAAAATATTGATGGAAACGTACACTCTTTTAAGATAGATATAAAATCAAATAGTTGGAAAGATTTAAACAGAAAAGAAAATCATAGATGCATCATAATATTTGGAAGCCAACAGCAATAAATATATAAATAAAAATAAGGTACATTTGGAGATATAAGAGCATTATCATGATTGTTAATCTGCTTTTTTTATTGCTGGCAGGTGTCTCTTTTAATCATTCAGATAAACATCTTTTAACCTTCAATACATTTTATTCTTGATATTTGAAATCCATGTATGATCTTAACCCTAAAGCATTGAAAATTCTTGTTATAATGATATTTTAAACATAATTTTATTATTTTATATTATTATTATGAAGCACATAGAAGTAAAATTTAATACTAATATACCCGATTAAGATACTTTTTCAGATTTAAATCCTGCTTCACAAGATAATATTTTAAAAGAAATTCTTAACACGATAACATTTAATGGCCTCATAGGTATTTTGATGATATTCTCAGATTTGAAAGAAAATTGATTAAATCAATTGGTGACAGGAATTATATCTAAATTTAAAACTGGTTTTTTCTATCAAAATTAAGAGTTTATCAAACGATAAATGGCAGAGATATAAATTATAAATCGTATCTTATCTTTAGAATTTTAAATTGGATGTATCTTTATATATTCTATTAATGATGATTAGATACACTGTTGTTACTAATTCGATACTTATTAAAAGGATTATATTTTATTGAAATTAATAACTAACTTTTAGTTTTAAATTTTAATACCAAATATTAAAACATCTTTGGTTCACAATCAATTTTAATTACATAACACTCTTTTATTAAGTATATGAAAACAGATTTTATAAATAATTTTGTAATTAATCCTAACATTCAAATAAAATTAACAGATTGGGATCCAGATTTTACTGGAGAAATTGACAAAAATTATGCTGAAAATCTATTAGATACCGATCTTAAAAATCAAATGTCCGATCTACAATACAAGCTCTTTGCAGACAAAAATCAAGCATTACTAATAGTTCTTCAAGGGATTGATGCATCAGGAAAAGATGGTACGATTAGACATGTAATGAATGCATTTAATCCACAGAGTTGCAAAGTTGTCTCATTCAAGAAACCAAATGAGGAAGAGATATCTCACGATTATCTATGGCGCATACACAGATACATTCCTGCAAATGGTGAAATTGTGATATTTAATCGCTCCCATTACGAAGCTGTCATAGATGACAGAGTACATAATTTAATACCAGAGACCATCTGGTCTAAAAGATACAATCAAATCAATGAATTTGAGAAATATTTGTTTGAAAATAATGTTAAAATCATTAAATTATTCTTTCATATTAGCAAAGAAGAACAGAAGAAAAAGCTGCAAAATAGGATCAACGATCCACGGAAACAGTGGAAGTTCTCAGAAGAGGACATATTAGACCGCAGATTATGGGATCAGTATACTATAGCACAGGAAGAGATGTTAAGCAAATGTAGTTCCAAAAATATTCCATGGTATATAATTCCATCAGATAACAAATGGTTTAGGAATTTTGCAGTGGCAAATATTATCATAAATGCTCTTGATAATATGAAGTTAGAATTTCCTAAAGCAAAAATTGATTTATCAAAAATATTCATTTATGATTGATATATTAAGGAGATATTATGCGAATGTTTGTTGGTAATTAAACCAGACAATATCAGATATCTTACAATTACGGATAAACACGATCTTCCTTAGGAACGCGATGTATGCTCTACTTGTTTTCTCTTTGCGTCTTATTATAAATATCTAAAAAACTAATACTGATTTTCAAACATTTACTGCTGGTCTTACACTCCAAGAATTTTATAAAATCAAAGATATAAAGATAGCAAAAAGGTATGGTAAATATGAGAATCAGCGTTATTCATGCAAACAAAAAGAATATAGTAAAGAAAGTTTGATTATCAAAGATCTTTTAATCTAGATATAAAATACAGATTTCTAATACTCCTAGCATATTACTGCCTTTACATAACCTATTCTCTATCTGTTTTTATTTGATTTGGATAAGCAATATTTGTACAAATACAAAAGATTAAGTTTATCAATACAATTTAAATATCATATATATAGTAAATATATAAAATAATCTAAATAGCATTTTCATTGAAAATCATATTTTTATTTTTAGATTGATTATACAAAAATTATAGATGAAGATTCGAAAAGCAAACAAATCAGATAAGGATGAAATATTGAATTTTTGTAAAAATACATTTGAATGGGGTGACTATATTGACAGAGTCTGGGATTTATGGGAAAGCGATTCATCAGGATTGTTGCTGGTATCGGAAGTTCTTGATAACTACAATTTAAAATTTCATCCTATTGCTGTATCTCACGTTAGCATATGTCCTAATAATTCATCGTGGATTGAAGGAATAAGGGTAAATAAAAAGTATAGAAATCAAGGTATAGCTTCTTCCTTATTAAAGTATATGTTAGATTTTGTGATAAAAAAAGGTATTAGAGAAGCTGGTGCGATTGTATCCTGTAATAATATACCTTCACAAAAAATGCTAGAGAAACAGGGTTTTTATCAATTATTTAAATTTAATTATTATAATCTAATATTTGATAAAGTAATTAAAATCAATCATTTATTTCCTCAACAAGAACAGCAAAAAAAAATAGGACTTAAATCTGCACATCCTAAAGATATCCCAGATATTATCGATTATTTGAGCAACTCCAAAGTTTCAAAATATATGGATAATAGATATTTTGATTCATGGAAATTTTATAGATTTGAAAACACCTTTTCCTGTATAATGTCCCTGATAAATGACAATAAAATATTATTAATTGTCGATGAAATAAATAAAATCAATGGAATGTTAATAACCAACATTACCGATAACAAAGATGATGTTTTTTATAAAAAACCATCAGTTCAGATTTGTTATTTTGATTATATAAATGAGTTTAAATATTCAGAAATTATTAATATTTTGATTTCTAATTATTCTGAGAATAACTTGTATCACAGTATACAATTTTATATACCCGAATTTATAAATTTGAGCAATCAACATCATCTAAATAGTTACTCAGCTGATCATTTTGAACAATTTTTTCTCTATAGTAAAAACTTGTACAATTTAAATTTGCATAAATCATGCAATCAATGAAATAAAATAATATATATTATTTTAAATTCTTGCATATAGGCAAAAAATAATAGGATATTTTTGTTAAAGGACCAATATCTATGATATGGTACCAGATTATCTATACGAGGTAAAAGTAAGTAGCCATTATCAATATATTGTTGATTTGTCCACAATTGGAATATAATCTTAATCGCCATATTTTTTGCATCATAACGCTATTCATATAAAGTAGTACATCCAATACAAGGATGACGAAGAATTCTGTTTTTACATAGAATCGGTATTACAATCTGGAATAGTTAAAGGATGTTAAGATAACATGAACGACCACGATATAGATATAATGAAAGAGGAAACAAAAAATGAAGAAGAAGTACCAATTACACCAATTCAAATCTTTATCTTAACTTATCTCTATTCAGAAGAGGTAAAAGAAACCCAAAAGAAAGAAATTATTAATAACATCCTAAGATCTAATAAATCACATCATTCAGAATTTTCACATCACGTATCTATTTCCCTGAGAGATATATCTCTACTTATACCACCCTCTTTATTACCTGAAATGAGAATAGATGAAGGACATATATATAATCAAATAAAAATATTAGAATATAATCACCTCCTGAGCACCTCTATAGATAACTTTGAAGAAAAAGAAAATACCCTATTTTTTATTACTATAGATGGAATTATATTAATAAAACAAATTTTTTCTAGCCTATCGGATAAAATACATGATGGAAAGCAATACGAGGGGGACATAGACAGATTAGAAGGAAATAGAGAAATCAAAGGATGGTTGAAAACGTTATGGATAGATCTGAAAGACAAAACAAAGGACGAAATTGCAGATATGCTAATAGATGGTGTTAAAATACATGGACCATCCGCAATTGTAATATTGATCAATTTACTTTCATCCCCAACGTTTTAATACACATTTAGATGAAACATTTGATTTATTTAGGAATTATCAAAATAAATAAACAACAGCAAATAAAGCAAAATTTTTAATCAATAGTTTGCTTGACATTTTCAAATTAAAAGTAATATATTGATTATAACCTTTTATTAAGTCAAAATATGTATTTAAGTTACAAATTAAAAAACCAAGTTTAAAATGTAAAAATAAAACATAAGTTAGCATATTTAACAATTCCAATATTGAAAAAATTAAAAGATCGACAGGAGGCAGGTTTATTGATCGTTGAAAAATTAAAAAATGAAAACATCATCAAAGGAGAAAAAAATAACGTCATTGTTTTAAGTGTTCCTCGTGGAGGAATAATATTAGGCAAAATAATATCAAAAAAACTGGGATATGAATTTGGATTGATAATACCCCGAAAATTAACTGTTCCCAGTAATTACGAGTTAGCCTTTGGAGCAATAATCGATAAGGACAATTTTGTTCTAAATAATGATATTATAGAAAGACTCAATATTACAGAAAAACAGATTGAAGAAGAAAAAGAAATACAATTAAATGAAATCGAAAACAGAAGGAAGAAATATGATATCCAAGATAAAGCATATAATGATAAAATTATAGTTCTTGTAGATGATGGTGTTGCAACTGGATCTACAATTTTAATATCTTTAAAAAAAATTAAACAACAAGAACCCAAAGAAGTAATTTTATGCACACCTGTAATTCCAGATACAACTTATGATTTTTTAAAAGAATATTGCGATATAGTTGTTTATTTAATAAAGGAAAAAGATTTTTTATTTGGCAGTGTTGGTCAATTTTACGATAGTTTTAGTCAAATTACAGATGAAGAGGTTGAAAGTATGTTATCAGAATTTCGTTCATAATTTTCAATATCGGGAAGAAGAAAAATAGCAACATAAAATTCATAAATAAATGCAACAGCTAATAAAGTACCAAATGGACATAAATAATAGTAGTATGTTCAAAACCATAGCTTTGCTTTCTTCTCTTTTAATTTTATTGATTAGTTTTAATACTCTTCATAATTTTATCAATATCAATACATCGTTTTCACAAAATATACCAAGGCAAAATACAACTAATATACATTCATGGATAAGTAAAAAAGACAACTTGAATATTTCCATTAAACTCGATCCACAAACACCAATAGTAGATCAAAATACAAAGATATCTTTTGCAATAAAAAAATTAAGTAATTCAATTCCAGCAAATTTTGCAAATCTTAGTGTAAGGGTAACAATGGTAAATAGCGATGGCGAAATATTCAAATTTGGTAAACAAAACATAACAGATAATAGATTTGTTATTAATTATAAATTTCCTAACAATGGAATTGATAGAGCAATTTTTCAACTTTACAAAAATGGAAAACCATTTGATATAGGTTCGTTTGATATAAATGTCCCTGTTCCGCCTCCACCAGCCAATCCGCTCACAAATTTATTCAAAGGACTATAACCTATAATAAGCATACAATATGTAAACCTATTATAAAACGCAAAAATGAAATAGATATGGATACACCAAATATCATAGTATTTTATTTATATACTCGCTTTTCCTAAATGATATAATAGTAAATCAACCAACTAATAATAAAATGGAACTAATGATGATAAACAAATACAGTTTTGAATATTTTTATGGTTAAAATTCAAATAATGTTGAGACACTGGTGCTAATTCTAAATATAATATTAAGCAACAAAATACCCATTATATAAAAATCCTTGAAAATCAATTTATTTGGATAACATAATAATGAATAAGGTTACTACTGCCAGAGATCCGAATAATATTAATGTAGTCTTCCACATTCCTTTATTCTCTTTTTCACCTATATCCCACATACCTCCTCGAATATCGTTTTTCTTACCATACCAATTTTTTATTTCATCATAGCTATAAAATTTAGTATAATCTGCAGATGGTGTCCAGTTTATAGTAAAGTCAGGAACTTTTTCGCCATTTCTTTCACTTTGGAACAGTAAATCATATTTTTTTCTAGAACCCTCATCAGAAAGAACCTCATAAGCTTCCACTATTCTTAAAAATTTTTCTTTGGAGTCAGCACTTTTGTTTTTATCAGGATGGTATTTTAATGCAAGATTTCTAAAAGATCTTTTAATTTCATCATTGGATGCATCTTGCTTTATCTGTAGAATGTCATAGTGAGAAATAGACAACAATATATTAATCATAACAAACTAAAAATTAAATATTGTGTCATCTAAGACTGTATTATAAAAATAAAATATTCAAATATTAATAAAAGAACTGATATATGATTTGAAATTTTCTTTTAAAAAAAGAATCAATATTAATGGAAATCAGAATAAAGTAAAATCGCCCGATGATTATTTAAATGATGAATATTCAAAGATTAAAAATAATAAAAATCATTATTCAAAGGAAAATGAAGATAAAAAAGAAATAATTAATATTAATAATAATAATGCTGTAAAGGTTAATAAAGAAATTTTAAAAGAAATCCCTAATTCTCAGAATGAAAACAATCGTCTCGAGAAAATACAAAAAGAAGGAGAAAGAGAAGAGGTGAAGAATGAAATAGATATAGAGGATGAAAATGATAACCGATGTAATCGATGTAAAGAAAAATTATCTGAGGAATGGAAAAAACCCCATTGGAAATGGAATCTTGATAGAAATATAAAATTTTGTATAAAATGTTATGAGATAAAAGAAAAAGAATACGAGAAAATAATCAACTATTGTATTATATGTGATTCTAAATTAAAATTCTTACGGTATAATCCTAGACCCGAATGGAAAATAAAAGGTCAATTATGCCGAAAATGTTGGGATTCTAAAAATGCCAAATACAAAAGCGAAAAATAATAAAGAAATAAACAGATTTTGCTTTGCCTAGGCGCTGTTAACTTAGGAAAAATCCATAGTTATAAAGATATATAATAGAGATCTAGCATAATTTGATACCCTATCAAAATTTTATGATTATCAATGATATTTTGTGAATTTTAACTTTAATTTGTTGATTATGATCAAGATGTTCCATTCTTAGAAATTTTTCTAATGGTCCTAATTATGCAAGATCTAATAAATATCAGAATATCAAAGGTATAGGACTAAGTCAAAAGATATTGCTCTCTTTGTATCTTCACTTTCTATACCTCTTTCTTATAGAAATACTGCAAAAGCATTACAAAGGTTTGTAAAAAGGAGCCATGTATCAATCGGGAAATGGATGCAAAAATACTGGCCAAAGAAAATATCTTTGACAAAAACCAAGTTTTCTGAATTTATAATTGATGAAACACAAATTAAAGTTGGCTCTGAATTTATATGCTATGTATAGCTATTGAACCAAAACCAGCAGAATATAAGAAAGATCCCTCCTGCTACAATATGAGCAAACCAAGCCATCCGACCACTAAAAAAGGCATTGGGTCGTGCAAGACCTTCTCTAACCCCACGATACCCTCCCCAGTCTCTGGAAGAGCTGATCCAAGTTCAGCATAACCCATCGCAGTAAATAAGGTAATACATTCATTAATAATAAGAGATAAAATAACATCAGTTCCAGCAAGACCAATTGCTGGGCCTGTTAAAACAAAAATCGATCCGCCAATCAGAGCGGCTGTGCCAAGCTTCACAACGTCAACTAAAGTCAGTGATCGAACGAGTGGGTAGATAAAAGAACCAGAGGTTCCTAATCCCAAAGTTTACAAAATCCATTTTCTATATTTAAATATAATTAAATGTTATTATAGTATTTTTAATTTTTTTGTAGAAAAGATATAAAAAATTATTGATTTAATTTAGTAATATTAAAGCTATCTCCAAATCATAGATACGATACCAAGCCCGGCAATACATAAACCAGCATACGCTACGGGAGGAACCCCAATTAATCCTGCACCGATAGTAATACCGATACCTGAAACAGTCATCAACAATTCACCTATTCTCCTAGTACTTAAATACAAAGTTATCATAATCTATTAAAAAATCTGCTCTATAAAATATTATGCTTGATTTCAATATATCATAATTATACAATATTCAATCAACCCACTACATTTTTTTTTTGAGAATAATGTTTAAATAAAGAAATAAAGTGGATATGAAATTACAATAAACAAAAATTTTATTATTTTTACAAAAGATCAATATAAATAATTTATAAATAGTTTAAAAATTTTGTAAAAAAATTATAGATGGATAAGTCCCCCTGCACCTGAAGTATGTGGTGATTGACCTACAAAGTTGCGCCTAAAGTGGCCGGATGGTCTTTTTGAAATTAGTTCGATAAACCAAGCCTCATGTTCTATTTCTTCTTGCATTATACTCTGGGCTATATCATAGGTTCTAGGATCTTTTCCTGCAGTCATATCACAAACTTCTCCCCATGATCTGATGGCACACTGTTCTGCTTCCAATAGAACTTTAATAATCGGTGTAAGATCTTTCCAATTATCTGGAAGATATGCATCTGGACAACCAGCTTGAGTTGCAAAATCCCTAATATCACGTGGTAGACTTCCCCCCAATTCATACAATCTTGGTACCATGGCTTCAAAGTGATTTCTATCTTCTATTCTAGCATCTTCAACTATTTCTTTAATACCTTCGCCATCTAATCCTGTACAATGCATTCTTAATATTGTGTAATAATAGTACGTTGTAAATTCAGCACCTACACCCTTTGTTATCAATTCTTTTAAACGGTCAATATTAACACCATTTTTTTCTAATACTTCTAATGCTACAATATTGGGAACTTGATCGTTATTATCCGAAGCGTCATTCTTAACGGTATTATCTTTTACATTTAAACTCATTAGAAAAAATTTATACATTTTAATATAAAAATTTTATCATTAAAACACATATTCTATTTATATTAAATTATAATAGTAATTAAAAATACATTAGAATACAAGTGAAATGGTTAATGAAAACGAAAACAAAGTAATAGATAGAAAATTGGTTTCACATTTAAATGGTTTAAAGAAGTAGATCTATTAGTTTTACAAATTATAACAATTATAATTATATTGTATATTTTTATTTTAAAATTTCTTCATTTGACTCGAAACCTTCTCTATCAATCAATTGTTTTAAACAAATGGTGAAACCTATATGCGAACAATCATCAGTTATACAGCTTTTACAAAGAGGAATTCCATCAACTATATCCACAATGACATCAGAATTCAAAAACCTATCAAAAATTTTAACGAGAGTAATATATGGAAAATTAACATGTTTTAGAATTAAAGGAGGATTATGTATATAATGATCATCTTTTCTAACAAAAGATTTACAATTCATCCAATTTAAAAATGCAAAAGTTCCATCATCAAGGCTTTCACATTTTGGAGTTTTTATCTGTAATTCATTTAATTTGATTTTGTCTTTTTTAGACATTATCTTTCCTGTCTATACCTTCATTAAGTTTACCAAGATATAAAGGTTCGATTAAATTATTATATATTGTTTCTAAATGGTTTTAAAGTATCAAATTTAAAAATAAAAGTTGATAAAAAATAGAACTTGTATAATTATTACTAAATTGATTTGTGAATTAGTTTAATCTCCATCTGCCATCTCCATGCATAAACGAGAAGGAAGGCATCATAAAACCAAAGCATTTCAAACATTTATTGCTGTTCTAGCAATGCAATAATTTGATGGCATTTACAATAAATAGTAGGAAAAGATAATATATGTTGAGAGATCAAGCACCCGTATTTCAAAAGAAAATTAAAAAAAGAGAAAAGAAAAATTAGTATGTGATAGATAGGGCCCGATAATCAATAAGGTGAATCGAATCCATAGTTTGACCATTTTCTATCAACTAGAATTCTTGTTTCCTCGTCAACTTTTACCTCTTCTTGAATATCTCTTTGATATCCCTCTTCTCTCCATGTAGTAGTAGCGTCAATACCCAGTTTAGAACCAAGATTAAGTAGCGGTGAAGCAGGATCAAGAGTGTCTGTCGGAGCATTGTCAATTATCAAAATATCTCGCTTAGGATCAGCTTTTGTTGTAATAGCCCATATTACCTCATTCATATTATTAATGTCGATGTAATGATCAACTACTACAAACATTTTGGTTAATGATAGCTGTCCCATACCCCAAAGTCCCATCATAACTTTTCTGGCTTGACCCGGATATCTTTTTTTTATAGAAACAATAGCAAGGCCTTGGAACCAACCTGCAGGCGGCATTGAAAAATCAACAACTTCAGGTTGAAACATACGAATCAGAGGAAGGAAAGATTTTTCAATCACCTTTCCAAAAAAGGCATCTTCAAGAATAGGCTTTCCAACAACGGTAGTTAGATAAATTGGTTTTTCTTTTTGCATAATTCCAGTTAAGGTAAATACAGGAAAAAGATCAGGAGGGGTGTAATACCCTGTATGATCACCAAATGGACCTTCTACCTCAAGTTTATTGGGATCGACAAATCCTTCAAAAACAATTTCTGCATTTGCTGGTACCTCCAAATCCACAGTAGAGCATTTCACAAGTTTTATGCCTTTTTTTCTGGAAATTCCAGCAAATAGAAATTTATCTAGCCCTTCGGGAACAGGGGCAATGCTGCTAAAAATGGTTCCAGGGTCAGAGCCAATTACTACAGCAACTTCTATAGGTTTTTTTGTATCTTTTAAAATTTCAAAATGTTGTGCCCCACGTTTATGGATTTGCCAATGCATTATAGCCTTTTTTTTATCAACAATTTGAATACGATATAGACCAATATTCCTTATCCCAGTTTCTGGATGCTTTGTTATTGTCATACCAAAAGTTATAAATTTACCGGCATCCTTTGTAAATGATTTAAGAATAGGAAATTCATAAAATGAAGGGTTTTTGGTATTTATTTTTTCTTGGACAGGACCTTTATCAACAATTTTTGGTCCATATTCAGATAGTTCAGATAGTTTGGGAAGCATCTTAATCTTATCTAGAACACCACTTGGCATTTTTAATTTCGTTAAGTCAACTATTCTATTTCCAATTTCGGAAAAATCTTGCATTTCTAAAGCTATTTGCAATAAATTTATAGAACCAAACGCATTACCAAGTATAGGAATATCATATCCTTTAACATTTTCAAATAGGACAGCTGGATTTTTTCCAGAATACATCAATCTTCGCATTATTTCTGCAACTTCCAAATCTGGATTTACCTCTATGCTCACACGTTCTAATTTGCCCAAGGATTCTATTGCATTAATATATTCTAATAAATTATCAAAAACCATAAAATAAACTACAAAGTGTATATGATTATTTAATTATAAACTATTTGAATATATAATAATAAAGAAAAAAATATAGTTTTTGAAACTAAAGTTGTTTGTTTGTTTGTTCTTTGACTGATTAAAAAAGATTATTTTGTACTGTTGGTTGATGCAGATGATGCGTTACCAGCTGATGCTGATGTACTGTTGGTT
>JAICXY010000024.1 GCA_025934495.1 Candidatus Nitrosocosmicus sp. | reverse complement strand
AATCTAATTACCGCGCCAAGGTCATCCTGCTCAAAGATGAAGATCATACGGTTTCAGAAATAAGGATGATGGCAACCAATCTTATCTAACTAATGGATCTGTTATGAGAATTTAGAAAAGCGTCAGTAAAAAGAATACCTCTATCCATGATAACAGAATATGGTATTGGTGATAGATTCTATTGTTGGACTTTTGATTTCATGGACCTGGCATCATCATTCTATAAAGATGATATTCATATAATAAAATAGTCAGAAATTGGAATGGCTGTATTGTTTATTACCTTCAGAAGAGGATAAACAACTACTATATTGCTTGGAATGATGAGTGAATGTTATTTCAAATATCAAAAATTAAGGCATATGGAATATTATCATGAATTTTCCAATGGATTCTAATATCATATTAATAGATCAACAAATCCAGATTGATGGATTAAAATATAGATAATCTCTATATATACAATCTAGAAACGATCTATTAATTAGATTTTATTATTATTCGAAATAGTTGAATAGTAATATTTTCGATTAATGCTTCATCAAATACCGTAAGTAAATCTATTTTATGTCCTTCCTACGTCCTTCTTTATATTCAAAATCCACTATAGATATATTATGGGAAATTAATTCCAGTTTTGTGTCTTTTGTATATTTTTCCTCTCTATTTATCGATTATTTATATCCATCATCAAGTATACCCTGACCTAATTATAGAATTATTCGAATAACAGAACCTGGGTTTTAAACCTCTTCTTTTGGATATTGTACCGATAGTCATCTACAATCTATCAAGGTTTTTACGAATCGATGATTCGATAAGACAAGATATTATCAGACTATACTATATTAACAAAAACTTTCATACATAAAAAAGGAATCGAATTTTATGATTGATACAAACAAATACTGAGGTAGAAGATAGTCTTGAGAGAGAAAGCAACACCTAAAATAGAGATAATTATGATGAAACTTATATTATAAATAATTATAGTTTCAGTTTCGGGCTCTGTTAACAGTTATGTAAATACATGGATGCTTATTACTTCCTGTAAACTAACAGTGTTTGTTTTGGCACCATAATACATTTAGCTTACTCTTGTAAATTATCATTATGAGGGATACATTCCTCAGATTGCTTACCCCAGATGAAAGGAACCACTTGTATCTAAGGCTTGATGAGGATACCGAAGCAGAATATAGAGCCAAAACAATCCTGCTTAAAGATAAAGGATATACAGTTCCTGAAATAAGAAGAGCGACTAACCATCATGATGGCAACATAAGAAAATGGAGACATCGTTTTAATGAGAAAGGGTTAGATACAATAGTCTCAAAAATACACGAGCACAAACAAGCCAATCAAAATAATCAACAAAAATATAGAAAAAAGGATTGTTAAAATAGTAACCAGAAATCCAAGAATGTATTATGGACTATCATTTTCAACATGATCGTTGCGCGTGCTGGCTTGAGGATTTATTACAAAAGAGATAAACATGATTAAAAGTATAAGCCATACTCAATTTAGAAATATCATTTTAAAACATGGTATCAAATGGTAATTCTAAAATAACCTTGGGAACCGGCGTGGACCCCGAATATCATTTGAAAAAAAGAGAATAGAGGAATTAAGATATAGCCTGCCTGCTAACTCAATCCTAGTGTATTGAAGATGAAAAAGGACCCATAGCTGCAAAGACATATGTGGTATCTCATGGTCCTCAATACAATCCAAAATATCCAATGCTCAACAGAAGATAAGAGGAATTTTAAATGTATTTGGTGTTTACGATTACAATAATAACAAGATATGGACTCATGGTTACAGAAAGAAAACAGGAAAACAGTTTTTAGATTTTATAAAAAGATTAGATCAAAAATATGATAACACCAACATCAAACAGATTTTTTGATACTGGATAACATGTCCATCAAGTCCAACAAGGTAAAAGAAGCCCTAGCCAGGCATCATCCAAGAATAAGTCTAGTATTTCTTCCAACAACCAGATCACCGGAACTAAACCTGATTAAAGTCAGATGGTTATATTGGATGCAGCAACAAGCGACAAACAATTCCAAATTTTTAAATGAACAAGATACTGGTAAAGATGTATCTTACTGGACATATGACTATAACAAAAAAACGTGCAGGCAGAACAAACACTGTTAGTTTACAGGAAGTAAATATCCATGTGTTTACATAACTGTTAACTTAAGGTTTTTCTAGAATAATTAGTTTATTCAAAATATCTATTTCCACTCAATTTCAATAAAATCAAAATATTTTGAGCACAATATAATCAATCTAATTTACAAAAATTTGTAGAAATTTGTTTTATTATTGATAGCAAGTATGGTGGAAAAAATCCTTAAGTGAACAGAGCCTGATATCCTATCTTTGATATAAGGAGACTTTGTGGTATGAAGATAGGATAGTATACCATTTAGCTTATGTATTCAAACCTTATCGAAAATTTTTCTGTTTATTTTAGAAATTCATAGTTTGTATATTTACGTTAAATGGTAAAGAAATGTAAATTAAAGCATGTGATCAATTGGTTGAATCTATTTGTAGACTATCATAATAAGGAATTAAACCTTAAGTGAACAGAGCATAAAAAAGGTTATATCTTCTCCCTGATTGACAATATTAATAAATAAGGTAATTGCAAATGAACGCTTCTAGCAAACTTAAAGTTAATGATAAACAGGATTTTGGTATCCTTATAGTAGTTGAAGGCATAGATGGTTCTGGAAAGTCAACTCAAATACATTTACTCGATAGATGGCTAAGGTCAAAAGGCCATAATGTTTTTTTTACCGAATGGAATTCTTCTGATTCTGTTAAAGAAATTACTTCCAAAGGTAAAAAAAAAGCCATGTTAACACCTACAACTTTTTCTTTGCTTCATGCAACAGATTTTGCAGATCGATATGAGAGAAACATATATCCACTACTAAGAGCAGGCTATATTGTCCTTGCAGACAGATATACCTATACTGCATTAGCTAGAGACATTGTAAGAGGTTGTGATAAAAAATGGGTAGAAAATATATATAATTATGCAATTAAACCCGATATTATTTTTTATTATAAAGTACCAACTGAAACAGCTGTTAATAGAATCATTTCAGGTAGACCAAAACTAAAATACTATGAAGCTGGAATGGATTTAAAATTAAGCAAAGATGAACACGAAAGCTATAGAATATTTCAAGGTATGATCATTGATCAATACGAGCTAATGATTAACTCAGAAAACTTTACAGTAATCGATGGAACAATGGATATAGAAGAACAACAAGATATAGCAAGAAAATATGTTTTAGAAATTCTTGAATCCAAAAGATTATTAAAATAATCTCTTTAGAAATAGTGTTTTATAATGACGGTGGAAAATATTGACATTAAAAAAGTCAATTGAAAAAGATAATAAAATAAAATTCATAGATTCAGGTATAAAATATCTTCAAGGCGTGGAATTAAAAGGATCTTTTATTGTAATAGAAGGCCCAGATGCGTCTGGAAGAAGTACACAGATTGAAAAAATAACAACAAAACTTGAAGCAGATGGACACGCAGTAATAAATGCAGGAATAAGAAGATCAGATCTTATTTCTAAAGGCATCATAGAAGCAAAAAGGAATTTTGTTTTGGGAAAAAGAACAATGGCTCTTTATTATGCTGCAGATTTTGCAGATCAATTAGAAAAAAAAATCATCCCAGCATTAAAGGCAGGCTTTATTGTGATTTCAGATAGATATATTTACACACTCATAGCAAGGAGTTCTGTTAGAGGAATAAATAAAAATTGGCTGCACAGTTTATTTAGTTTTGCCATCAAACCAGATTTGGTATTCTATCTAGATGTCGATTCCTATAATTTAATTCACAGAGTATTTCAAAAAAACAATTCTCTGGATTACTATGAATCAGGACTAGATCTCGGAATTTCCAACGATATTTTTGATTCTTTTATAAAATATCAATACATACTAAAAAAAGAATTTGAAAAGATGAGATCAACATATGGTTTGATTAATATTGATGGAAATAAGAATATTGAAGAAATATATCAACAAATTCAATTAAAAATAGATAACTTTTTGGACTTGTAAATTAACAATATAAAAAGATAAACTCATTTGCAACTTAGTTATTTTAAAAATTATTGGCATATTTATAAATTCAAGTAAGAGAAAATCATTTTTAACTATCCTAAATTCAAGCATTTTTCTCACCATATTACTACAAAAGAATTGTGGTTTTAATATTCAAATGAAAGAATATCTATATTGATATTATAGGTATAAAGTAATTCAAATAATAAATAAAAAACTGCAATTAAAATTAAGATAAATCCGGACCAAAAAATTCAGAATGTAAAAACAATCACAAAGAAATACAATGGTTTGAAGTTCACATCAACATTTGTAGAAGTATAATAATAGACGCTCTATTCACTTTAGCATCAATAATTCTTTGTTATGATGAAAAATAAACCGATTCAAACAATCTATATAAATTTTGTTCACATTTCTTCTTTTTAAATGAAAACATCATCAAATCGTCAATCCTATACATAATATACTATAGATTGTCCTTTTTGTCAAGATTTCCTTAGACAAAGATAAGTATTTAACAATTCAAAAATGTGCAATCTTGTCGGATATCATATATTACACACATCACAAATAGATAAGATATCTTTGATCACATATTTTTTCTTATAAAGAACCTAGAATACTAATCGGATATTTATATTACAAAAAATTAAAATTAAAATTTCTAATATGCTTCTAACTCTTTAATTTTTTCTGATACTCCTTGAGATTCTTTTTCAAGATCTTTTTGATATTCTTTTAATATTTCTACTTTTTCTTCTTTTGTAAGAAAACTCCTTGCTCGCTGATAATTACTGTTACTATATCCATATATACCACTACTATAACCACAACCCATTATTTTCACCTCCTTATCCATTTATCGGACATACGATATATTAATACTAAAGGTTTATTTATACATATCGGATATCCAATATCCAATATTAATTATGAGAAACAGTGACGAAGGGTCTTGTTGCGATAGAGGAATGTTAGGATTTCTAATTCTATATTTATTATCTAAAAAACCAATGCATGGGCATGAGATATCAAATGAAATATCTCAAAGAGAGGGAGAAAAACCCAGTCCTGGAACTATATAACCAGCATTAAACGGTCTCCGAGAATTGGGATTTATCATAGAGAAAAAATAAGGAAAAACTATAGTTTATAGTTTGATGGGGAATGAGAGAATGCACTTAAAATAGCTAAACGAAAATTTATAAAAATATTTGTAGGCATATTTCCATCATTAATGACAAAAAATTGATCTGATTGCATTTTTAAGAATCTAAATACCTATGGATGCCATGTACAAACACAGAGTTGAAAATTTGTGTTTCTTATAATTAGAATCAATCCTAAAATCATCTTTCAAATTTGAATTATTTTGAATTATTTCATCAATTAATTCGTCACTACTAATTAGATTAATCCGAGCCTCTCAATTCTGACCCACATTTAAAACATTTAAGGTGAGATACAGTAATTTCACCCATTTTGAAACCACATCTAATGCATTCTATTTTTTGTTTTGATTTGTATTCGTCCGCATCCTCCAATTTAATATATTGCAATAATAAGTTAGGAACAATCAAAATTTTCATATGCATAATAACAACTTTGAAAACTTTAAACGTTATCGCTATACAATATTTATAGTATATAGTTAATTATGATAACATTTAATACAATATAATAATGTATCTTTCCCAAAAAATCTATTCCCAGATAATTTTCGTATTCGGTATTATAATGAAATAATAGATTTCTAAATATGACTGCCTGGAAATATCAAATAAATAGTAAAATAAGTAGATAATCAATTCTTAAACCTAATGAAAGAGCAATATAACAAATTAATCCCAAGAATGCCAGTATAATTGTCATCTATCGTCCGCATAATAAAACTTTGTAACCTTTATAGTATTAGGCAAACATCAATATAAACAAACTACATATATTAAATATTAACTATATAGATAATTGATATATGTTTAATGCTTGATAAAATAATACGTGCGTGCCACAAACATCGCAATTGATGCAGATGGTTCTCCTCTGGGGTATATTTCTTGGCATAATCATCTTTACAATAAAAGCAAAATTAGAGTATTAAAACCATCTATAAAAAATGAGAAATTTGGGGTTCAGAGAATGGAGATGCTTGCAATTTATTTTGCAATTTCAGATAATCTAAAAATATTTAAAAAAATTAAAAGAAGAAAAAAGACAGTGATTGTCAGAAGCGATTCAAAATCGACAATAGAACTATTAAATAGAAAAACGGGAATAAGAGACGATATTATTCGGAGAATTTATAATTCGATACTTCGAATATTAAAAAAAATTTCCTGTAATTTTATTTTCGATCATTTAGATAGAACAAAAAATACAGCAGGGAAAATTTTAGAGCACCTTCGAAAGGATATATTTATACAAAAGAATGATCAATTAATAAAATACAAACTTAATTATAGATAATGAAAAGATAAGAATTAAAACCCGGAAACAAAAATATACTTTGGCAACAATAGAATAAAATCAATATAAGTAATCAAGATCCAAAGTTACTAAATTTCCCTACTAATAAGTGGAGGTTTTTGCACAATCATGTTTTACAGATCGCCAGAATAATGAAAAATATATTGCTTATCAGAAATAACAAATTTTATAAAGTAAATAACTTTTTATTCGACTACAATATTCTTAATTTATAAATACACAAATCAAAGAACGTTCTCAAAAAAGGGTTATTAGTCTGCCTGAATGCTAATTTCATGCTCGAATTATTATGAATTACCGTATTCTTATTCCATTTATCATTACAATAATAAGTGCTAAAGTTAGAGAAACATAGGGCACGGAAAACCTCAAATATTAAAGGTTTTTATATTTCGTTTCCAATTTTATTATTCAATAAGGTTATTACTTTTTTTTAGAAACGATAATATTCGATGATAAGTATCATTAAAAAAAAGTTTCAATATACAATATATTCTCATATAATTTATTCTCCAGTCAAATCAAAAATTTATTTAATTCATTATATTCAAATATAGTATTGAAATTTAATAATGTTTTATGCAAAGATATGCCTGATTCAAAATAAAGGCAAAGATATTTGTCTTGGTTCTCAGTTATAGGAGCAAATGCAATGAACATATTCTTATTAATATGTATTAGTTGAAAATCCGATCTTCCAAATAAATTAGAATAAATTATATTTTTTTGTTAATCAATGAGTTTTGACTATAGTCATCATTTGAGAATATACGATATGCATTATTTAAACATGATTTAAAGAAATCATTATCTAAAATCTCATTTTGTTGAATAATACATCGCCTCGATGTTCCTACAATTAACTTTCCATCATGATTTACTACAGCTGCAAATCTTATGGATTTATCTCTCTCTAATGCCTCTTCACACAAACTATAGAGAAATTCTCTTTCGTTCAATAGGTGGTTATATTAAATAAATACATTAATCCTTTTACTAAATGCTTTTTATAGAATACTTATTAAATAATAATCTATATTGTTTAACCATTTTTTTATATAGATTATATAACTCCAAGTCTTTTAAAATCATTATCCTATAGATAATGTACGATACAAAGAATAATAATCTTGGAATTTATATAAAAAAAGATAATCTGTTAATGTGCACTTTTCAGATATTGAGAGAATATTAGATTTTACGCATTATAATAAGTAATAACAAAATCAATCTTAGAAGTGGTAATGAACAGATGTTTAATATAAAAAAAATTATTTTTTAAAATTATTGCTTGTTTACAAATACAAATAGACAACCCATTACATAATTATTAACAGATGTAAATAGAATTTTTTGAATAAAGATGAACAAAATCTTAAGTAGTAAATGATTTAATTTTATTATGTTCATTTGTAATTTATCTCTGCTTTGTTGCATCGTTCTAAAACAGTTAAAGATATACCTATTTATGGACAGAGTAATCTAATTTTCCTTGGTTCCATTATAATTCTATCAACGAAACGTTAACAAATAACGATAATATAATCATGCAACAAAGCACTTTCCTCTGTAACTGTACAGTATTTTATTTGTCAAATACACCATACTGCTCAATAAATTCTCTAAATATTTGTCGTTTTTTAATATTGTGCCTTTCTTCTGTTTTTAGAAGCGATGAGAGTATTTTCACGGCTTCAATTACATATTTGCCTTTATTTAACATCACACATTCTGCCCTTTGCCCTCTTGCAGCATCAATAATTTCAGCTCTTGTTGGTACACCACTTTTAGCTAGTGTCTCCAGGACTTGTGTTGCTAAAATAACGGGTATATGAGCTGCATCGCATAAACACAATATATCTTCTTGAATTTGAGATAGATTCTCGTATCCGATTTCTACTGCAAGATCTCCTCGTGCAATTAATATGCCAAATTTAGGAACATCAAGTCCGGCTAATAGAATTTTAGTTAGATTATAAATGGAAATACGTGTTTCTATTTTTGCTATTATTCCAAAATCAGGATAACCAAGTTTCAGTAATTCCTTGGTTAACAATGTTATATCTTCAGGAGAATGTGCAAATGATATTGCTACTGCATTTGCATGTTTAACAATGAATTTCAAGTTTTTAATATCTTCAGAGGTAATAGCAGAAAGATTCAGATTAGAATCTGGGAAATTTAATCCCTTGTTAGATTTTATTTTGCCTACAGTATCCGATGGATGAATTATCTTCAATTCCAAATATTCATCATTTACTAAACTTACTATTGATCCTATTTTCCCATCATCAATTAATACTCTATGTCCTAGTTGTACTTTGTTTAAAATTTCCGGTATGCTGCAACTTATTCCTGCAGGTTTGTCTGCGGTAGATGAATGACCATTTATGTTTTTTCTATATAGCAGCAGTTTATCGCCTGCTTTTACCTCAATATCAATAGGATATGGTCGTACAGGTCCTATTACAATGTTACTTTGATTCTCTTTTGCATTTTGATAATCTATATTCGGAATGGTTGCTGCTGCCTCTGTACTAGATGAGACGATATTACTACTACCTTTTTCGTGATACAAAGTTATTCCATCCTGAATGTATATGGTCTTTTCAATGCCAATACGAAACAATCTTTCATTTATTCGTTCAAGAACTCTCAGAGAACGCAATCTTCCACGAGAATCGATAAATGATAGCTTTTCTCCCACCTTTACATTACTTAATTCTTCTTGTCTCTTTGATATTGATATTACAAAACTAGAATGGACTCCGGTTAGATTGGTCTTTTCGGTATATTTTGCTTCACCGTCTAACAATCCCTCAACTAATCTTCTTGGTCTTCCATGAATATCTTTAGGAACGGTAATTTTTAATGGTCTACTTTCTAAACTCATATTATTTACTCTAATTTTAGGTCCACCCAAATCCATGACTATTCTACATTTTCTCCCAATGTCTTGTCCTCTCTCAATTAGCCGCTTTTCGGCATTTCTTACGGCATCTATAATCATTTTCCATTCGATTGTCGTATAATACGCACAGTTAATCCTTGCAATATCCATTCCATTTTTAAGAAGCTCTTCGAGTAATTGTGGTTGATATGCAGTATCTATATCAAGTGTGACCATAATCCTTGTGGTTCGTTCTTTCCTTGAACGACCAAGTAACGATTTGCTACGATTTGATAAAATATATTTTGCTTCATCATATGTAGTTCTCTTTATGCTGGAATCCATAGAGGCAAAATATCCAAAATGCTTCAAAACCTGCTCTAAGCTAATTAAGACATTATCTTCTAATCGCCCTAGGGATGAAAGACCATTTTCAGCTAATCCTATCTGAATGTGCTCTATGTTATTTTTCCTTAATGCAAGATAGCATAGGAGATTATCTCGACTCTTTTCATTTTCAAACATTTTATCACCCATCTTAAAGTTATCTCTTACTTTTTCTACCTCTTGTATTACCTGTTTATATATGTCATATAGATTATTGCCAAGTTGTTCATATGGATTATTTGTGATACTTAAATGAAGGTCATTTTCATCTATATGCTCTTTGTTAATGTTTGAATTCAAATTTTCAAAACCCTGGTATCGACATTTAAAATAATACTAGATCTCATTTATGCCTTGTTGTAGTATCAGTTATTGATATGAGTAATAATTTATTTTATATATGCATAGTCGATAGATAAAATTGTTATATTATAGTATAAGGATTATTAAATGATTAAATTTATCATCGATTTGGCAAAATTAAGCAAAAAATTAATACAATTTTAAGTTAAATATTTCTTTTTATTAAAAGACAATTCTTTATTACTTTTTAATTTACTCATTAATTCTTTGTATTTTTTTATTGCCTTTGTAATTTTACTTTTTAATGATGTTATTCTATATTATAAAGGAAATTATTATTATATTATTATATTAATTATTTGAAAAAGTTATTTGAAAAATGAGTATGATGCATTCCCTAATATGTACAAATAACAATTGATAAAATTATACGACATTTCGCCCTATCCTTGCAAATATATATTATTATAATTGTAAAAAAGAGAAAAGGGAAACAAATAATGAATACTGAAAGTGAGATATCTTTAATAATTTGTTCAAACAATATTCAGACAATATTAGATAAAGTTAAAGGAATACATAATATCAATGATTTTAAAATAGATTATAATAGCGATGAAAGAATAATTGATACCTATTTTGACGATATTTCAGATTCTCTTTATAAAAAAAAATTTACTTTACGAATAAGGGATAAGAATGATACGAATATCATTACTTTAAAAGGACCACCAAAATATGAATTCCATAGTATTAGTCGTTCAGAAAATGAATATAAATGGTCAGAAGAAGCATTTGGCATAATTACTAAACTGCTCAAAGAAATAATAGAAATTGATGGAAAAAAAATAGGAAAATGTTTTGATAAAAATCCAATAAAAACTTTGCAGCAACTAGGTTTTAGAGAAATACATACTCATATCAATAATAGAAAAATATTCGATGTAATAAAGACAAATGATTTAAAAAACGACTTAATTTCGGAGATGGATATTGATGATGTAACTTTTTCCTTAAAATCTAATTTAAAATTATTTAACGTATCGGTTATTAATATAGAAATTGAAAAAAAAGGTAAAACAAATCAAGATGTTAGTAGTGTAATAAAAATAATAACCAATTACTTAAAACAAGAATTTGGAATTGATACTATTAGAGAATGGAAATACGGAAAATTGGCTTTAGGTAAAGGCATCAAAAAACTATATAAAGAAAATAAGTTGAAAGAATTCATTGGTTCCAATAACTATTTAAAATGTAATGCATTGGATAAAATTAAAGAATTTGTTGACAATAAGTTAATTTGATATTACATAGGTATAGCAGAATCTCAATAGGAGTCAATACTATATGTTCATGTTTAGGGATTAATTAGATACAAAAAGTATCATCAATTGATTACTTTTATAATATTGAAATAGGCTGGTTTTAGAAAACTAAACCTAACCGGAGGACAGAGAAAAAATATATCGCATCAACTTTTTATTTTTAATATCAGTTTTCTTGAATATTTAATTCTGCTCCTTATTTTAAAATCATAGTTTATGTTCAACTTTGAAAGAAAATGTATTTAATTTTACTCAAGAATAATATTTTAAATCTAATCTTGTCAATGTTCAATGGAAATCTTGAAACATTAAACAAGGTTATATCATGGTAAATATATCCCACTTATTTGAAATAAGGATTCTTTAAATAATCTATTATATCGAGTTCAAATCTATACTTTACGTATATAAGTAATGGTTATTATTTTTATTTCCCATAAGTTATTTTCATATTTTTCTTGGATATTTAAAATTATATCAAATTTTAATTAATAATAGAAATCAAAAAAAAATATTTATATTTGTTAGTTACATCTAAAAATTAGGATAATAGTTACCAAGGAATAGTAAGTGTATCAAATGATGTTTCTGATGGATTTTCATTAAACGGGACAAGAAAATAATCACTGGTCAAGGTTTTCTTTTTATTATCTAGAGTGATTCGAAGAAATCCTGGCTCCTGATCTTTATAAGACATTAATTTTAAATCTGAACGAGTTGTTTGATATCCCGGTTGTAATCGTTGTCCATTTTCATCTGATTCTATCTTATGAAGTAGTTTTGGAGTATTAGTATATCCTCCTGCTCCAGCAACAATATAAGGAACCGTTTTTTTAGCTCTATCACGTTCAAACCTTTGATAAGAGTGTACATGGCCTGAAAGTACAATTGTTGGTATTCGTCCAGTATCTTGTATTACTCTATCTATTGCAATACCGATATCAGGATAGCCCCCATGCTCTGTATCAAGCGAATATGGAGGGTGATGGACAGCTATGATCAATGCTTTATCCTCAGGAGCACTTTGAACCTGTTGTTCAAACCACTGTTGTTGCTCACTGGTTCCTCTAGCATCAAGTGTACCATCAACATTTGAATATAACCCAATAATTGTTGCAAATGGCATATTGAGTGTCCAGTACACATAAGGTTGAGTCATGGTTGGACGATATGGACTATCATGACGGCTAACAGCATCACAAAAATTCCGCATAAAGCCAAATAGCGAAGGCTCGGTATCTACTGGATCACCTGGGCGAGTATTACTATCCCCATCATGGTTACCAGGTATTGCAAAGATTGGAGCATGGTAATTTTGATATGGTTCATAAAACTGGCTAGTGTATAAAGAGCTCTGACCGTTATAGTATACAACATCTCCCAGATTATAATAAAAAATGGGTACTAGTTTATTATCCCCTGGTGCAGAAATCTGTTGATCCATCGCCTTTGCAATTGCTTTTTCTACATCATCACCATGAATCCCACCAGTATCGCCTACCGCGTGAAAAACTAACGAATCTGTATCTATTACGGTTTTTGTTTGATTTGGTATTATTATATCTAGATCAAGACTCAGATTCTGCAGGTTGGTCGAAGGTGGCAGAATGAATCGCGGATTCGGTTTGGGAGGTGAAACAGGATCACCTATTGGACGTTTTATCTTGCCCGGATTATGGTGACCCAAGGTTCGATCAATATGAGGATAAATGGGTATTGTCCTCAAGTTATGCATATTTAAATGAGTATTCATTTATATTGTAAATTTATTCAAATTAATAACATCTTTGCAAATAATTTATAGTCTTGCGTTTTAATTCACATATTTCCAAAAAAACTATATACAATTAATGGCAATTAAAGATATATTTCATTTATTAGTATCGATCTCAAATGAGTACGCTCCATCTCTCAGGCGAAATACTCTAGAATATGTACAATTTGGAATTGATAGTAATCAAACTAATAGATAAAATCTTTTTGAGAATCAGTTATAGAAATTATAAAAATAATAATGCAATAATATAAAAAATATCCTTCATTTTATTTTATGTTTTTGTAAATCAAGTTCAAATTCATCTAATTTTTTAGCAGGTTTTCTCCATGATTCATGTGATCTTGATACGACGTAGAATTTACCTATTAGTTTTTTTGAGGAAACCTGAACCCTCATAAATCCATGACGATCATCACAATAGTTTTCAAGAATAAGATCACTCCTATCAGAAAGCTTATACGGTAACTCGATTGGGGTACCATCTTGGTGCTTTTGCATGTAATTTAAATCCCAATGCCCTCCAGTCCCTGCAACTATATATGGAATTTCTCTATTTTCAAAATTTCTTGTAAATCTTTGGTAGTTATGGACATGCCCTGAAAACACTGCATCTGGTGTCCTATTAGATATTTGAAATGCAGAATCTAATCGGTTTAAGATATATTCACTTCCACGTCTTTTAATATCTACAGCAAATGGAGAATGATGAACACACACAACTAATGCTTTATCCATAGGAGCGTTTCTTAGTTCCTCTACAAACCAATTAAATTGAGGATCTCTTATTTCACCACCATCAGGCACATTTGAATATAATCCGATAATATTTACAAAAGGCGCTTCTAATGTCCAAAATACATTTGGTTGTACCATTGCGGGCCTATTTACTTCTTCTGCATCTGGCGTAATATGAGAGGCTTTAGCACAGAAATTATCAACAAATGCTTTTAAAGACGGCACCTTGCTAGATATTATCTTATTTGCAGTAGCATTAGTTGTTATGGGCATATTTTTGTTACTGCTGCTATTGCTTTTTATGTTATTTTTTAATTTTAGATCTTTTTCTATATAGTTTGATCCTGCTTGTCTTATGGACCCATCTTTATTTCCAGGTATTGCAAATATCGGACTAGGATAGAATTCATACGGCTCATAGAATTGGGAGTTATATTCGCTTGCTTCTCCAAATTTATATACAATGTCACCGAGATGATAAAAAAACGAAGGAATCTTTGTTTTATCTTTATGTTTAAAATCAGACTCCATTGCAATTTCAACTATTTTTTGATTTTCAGGTTTCCTAGACCCCCCGGTATCCCCCACAATATGAAATGAAATTGCGCCAGTATCCTGGATTCTGGTGATTTCTTCCATAGGCAAAACTTGCGATAGATTTAGATGATATGGTGCTTTACCAGATGGTATAGGCAAGTTCTCAAACTGTACATTACTGTTAGTTCTATCAGGAGAAGACGTAGAGCTTATCGTTCCTAGACTATTAGGACGATTTTTATATATACGAATCATAGATACAAGGTATTAGATAAGATCTAATAAATAAGAATATTAATTTAAAATAAACAAAAAAAAAGTGTTTATTTCAATTTTTCAAATTCTCTACATCAATCTATCAGTTTTAAATTATAATATACTCTACAATAATTGTGGATTTAATAGATGATATCATTGTACATATCCAAAAAAGTTATTAGATCATTGGACTCGATAAAGTTGACAAAAAATATTCTTTCTATAGTGTTTTAATTATAATATCAAAATAAAAATTCAATTTTATTGCATAATAAATTTATGTTCATTATGCCAAAATTTTTTATATAATATTCTATAAAACAAACAAATTTGGTTAATTAAAAAACTCTTAAATTCTTAACTCTACAGGGCCGATTACTATATAAACTCAAATATTTTAAAAGAAAAAGCAAAATATGTTAAATTCTTTTTAAGCCCTTCTCAAATAATCCTCAAAATAATATACTAGTAGAGAACACAATAACAACTTAAATCGTTTCTTTATTGTACTGGTCAACCAATAGATTAAGCCATTGTTTTATATGTTTTAATTTGCACTTGTTCTTTTTTCTGCTGCAAGTAAAATAACTATCAAGATTTTTATTCTATCTTTTAGATTGTGTATTGTTATTTCAGAGTCTTTTCTCATTCTTATATACAGAAGAATGGATATGGCGACCTATCTATAGGATTATAAGCCTGATGTGGATACCATATGCCACCGTCAGTTGAAACTGGATATTCACCATATTTATTCACAATGTCAGATAGAAAACGATCTATTGTAACAAACATATTTTTCGTTCTTTTGATTTGCTGGTTAAAAGAATTTATCTATCTTTTGTTGGTTCGACGATGGCGATCATTCAAAGCGGTATTAATTCAGAGTCTGCTTTTATATCAGTTTTCAATTATGTATTCTTATTTTCTTCTTCTTCAATTTCTCTAGTTTGTATTTTTGAATCCAGTTCCATATAGATACAAGGTGACTTATATTCATCATATGCAAAAAAAGAAAGTTAATGCTTTTGCAGTATTTCTAAAAGGCAAACCTAAAAAAAAGTACAAGTACAACCCATAACCTATAATTTAAAGATGTTCTAATTCTAGAGCTTAGGAAATCAGGTGTATTCGAGCTATAGATTTTTCCTTAAGTTAACAGTTATGTAAATAACTGGCTACTCATTAATGTAAATTGATTGTGTTCGTTTAGATTTGTTAATTTTATAATTTTCAAGGTATACCAAAAAAATCAACAATAATTTAGTTGATGAAAACAAGCAGTATTAGTTTACAGATGAGTATACAACCCTCTTTACACAACTGTTAACAGGTCCCAATGGAGTATTAGTCTCGTTTACATATATAAATTCAACTCACTTTAATTTAAAAGAAATAATTCTCAAAATAATATATCATGATATTCTATATAGGTAAAAGGATAGTATTACCAAATATTATTTCTAAAAAGTAGATTCATAATATCGAATAAACTGTTCATACTTATTTTTTCTCTGCATATCAATATTCATTGCAGTTACAAAGTTTTCTTGTTGATCATATTGTTTTAAAAAGGCAATTGTAATATCATAGTCATGTATATTACCAAGCATATCTTGGATTTCTTTTAGTTTTTCTATCTGATTCCAAATATTCTGCTCATTACTATAATTATTCTTATCAGTTTCATTGTTCTTGCCAACATTTCCATCAATCTTATGCCTATTATTTAACATTAATTCCAATAAATAACGCAATTTCTTTGTATCCTTTCTTACCTGATGTAATTCTTCTATCCTTTCACTATTATTGATTATTATAGGAATATTTTCTCTGATTTGGCTGGCAAATTTAGTAACAACTTTAGTATATCTTTTTGTCAACTTCTTTTGAAATGAAAATGGGTCATATTGATTCCTATATTTATCAATATTGGGAATATCGATCTCTCTTAAATCGCAAGCAACGGATATAGCATCTTTAAGTTCTTTGTTTCTATTTTTTTTAATTGATTTTTCAAATAGTTCAAGTCGTTGAATAGTTAATTGCCCCTCCTTGGTTAATTTTTCCAATATAATATCAAAATCTCTGATTTGGCTATTTATTTTAAAAAGATTTTTACTCTTTTCGACATATTCTATTATTTTCGCCTTTCGAATTTGTTTTGGACTTGCTATGTAAGATGCTTCTAATCTTCTAATTGAAGTTCGTATATCGTGAATATTCTTTTCAGTAGGATCCTTAATATATTCGTCTAGTCGGTTATCCACCTTGTGAATATTATGTACATAGTTATCAAAGAAAGTATCCAAAGTAATAGAATTCAAGCCATCATAAGTTAAATTTTCCATAGATAAAGATAGAGTTTGTGGATATTTAATATTATACTAAAACAATTACCAAAACTATTCTTTTGTTAATAATAAAAGGCTATATAACAACTAAACTAGATAAGTCAATGTTCTATATATAACTATATGGGCTCAATTGTACATGTCATTATTTGAGAACATACGATTTCTGTTCTTAATTGAATAATCCTTTTAACTAATAAGCGTATTTTTTTCTTTGTTTACATCTATCTATTTTATGTTCTCTTTTATAGATACAAAATTGGGTAATAACTTTTAATAATTTTCTATTCTATCGATTTAAATCACATACATTTTCAAGGCAAAATATCATGTCCAACTCATTATTTATAATATTTTTTATGTGAAATTTCCATATGATCAAGATTGTAAATCTATTGATATTGGCGATAATACCATTATCAAAGTTAAAGTAAAAATTATCCATATAATACATATTTGAGGTTACATATACGTTACTTAATTTTAATCACAGGTATTATTTATGCAGATAAAAAGATAGATTTCATCTTTCAAAGATTGATATTTGTTTTAAAAAGTGCAATAAAAAATTATCCACAAGATCAATAATTGATTGATTTTTACCATGAACTTTTTAATAAAATTTAAAGAAGTCAGATTAAAAATATCAAAATGAGAAAAAAGATGCTCCATAGTTTTAGTGAAAAATATAAAGTTATATTTTGGAAACAGACAAACTAAGTTTGGTTAATATCGTTACTGTATATATACATATAAAAGAATAAAACAATCGCAATTAATTTATTCTCTTTATGCTGATATGAAAATAAAGACATGGTGAAATTCAAAAAAATTGTCGAGACTTGCATATATACTTCTGATCTACAAAAGTTAAAGGATTTTTATGTTGATGTTTTAGGATTAGAACTTGTTTCTGAAGAGGAGCAGCGAAGTGTTTTTCTCAAGGTTGGAAAAAGTATGTTGCTTATATTTAATCCTGAAACGACATTGAAATCAGAGTATGTTGATAAAAAAGATAATAAAGAAAATAGAAAAAGATCTGATACAGAATTATTCCCGCCCCATGGTGCTATAACACCTCCCTCTATAATCCACTTTGCTTTGGAAATTGATAAATTAGATTATAATAATTCAAAAAAGGTTTTGATGGATAACAATATCAAAATTGAAAAGGAAATAACATGGAAAGAAGGAACAGCTAAATCGCTTTATTTCAAGGATCCGTCCGGTAACCTTGTAGAAATAATTACCAACAATCATCTCTGGCCAATACATAATTAAATACCAGAGACTATTTTACAATTTTTACACATTAGATCTCACATAATTAGACGCCTATCAAAATTTTGCAGTCTATCGATGAAATTGTGTAATATTTACATTTTAATATGCGAGTTACAATTAAGAAGTATCAACTTTTTTAGAAATTTCTAATGGTCCTAATTATGCAAGAGATCTAATATATTAATATTTCTTTACTGTATATCTGTCTTATGCGATAAACTCCATTTCTTTATCTTGAATTGATATTTTTACATATAAAATAATCAAGTAGTCGTTATTATTGTATATTTTTGGACTTGCGAATTCATGGGTGTATAACAAATCAATATAATGTTCTAAAAAAAGCAAAGTTTTACGATTCCGTTAAATCACTACTTATTACTTTAGCTATTTCAATTTATAGTGGAGAGGAAATTATTATTACCTTCCTGAGCCTGCTGAGCCTGCTGAGCTTCCTCCATGCGCTGCACTTCTGGCAGCACCATTAGCTGCATTATGGGCACACTGGCGGCACTTGCGGCATTATTTGCAGCTCTATTGCCTGCATTGTTTGCTGCATTGTTTGATAATTCTATATTAGTCATTGCGTTCAATGCCCTATTTGATAATTCATTGGATACATGTAACGGATTATGTGTTACAGAAGTAGGCACTTGCAATGCATTGTGAAGTGCGGTCTATCCAGTTAGAGGCAATATTTCAACTCCTATTGGCAAATTTATATTAACACCTTGACCTATTACGTTATTATATTCCAGGTTAACAAATAGATTTTCAACTGTTCCACCAACATAGAAGCTTGGAACTATTGTTACATCTACCTATTTCATCATTATTATCATGATAGAGAATGGTATTTATAATATATATTCAAATTTTTCCATTAACATGGGTATGCATTTTCACCCTAACTTAAATCAAAAAAAGATAATGGCCGTGCTGTTAGTTTCAATAATTACTATCAATGCATTGTCTTTATCTTTTGATAAAACATTTCAAAATTTTGCAGTTGCACAAAAATCATCAATCTCAAACTCCAATCTTACTTCAGGCAAAGTTCGAACATATTATATAGCAGCTGACGAAGTGCCATGGAATTATGCACCTTCCGGTAAAAACCTAATTACAGGAAAGCCTTTTGATGACAATGCTAGGGTGTATGTAAAAAATGGCCCCGATAGAATTGGTAGTACTTATATTAAAGCATTATATCGCGAATATACTGATGGTACCTTTACACATCTAAAACCCAGACCTCCCCAATGGCAACATCTTGGAATTTTGGGACCAGTCATACATGCAGAAGTAGGTGACACCATTAAAGTCGTATTTAAGAATAATGCGCATATTCCTTATAGTATGCATCCTCATGGTGTATTCTATTCAAAAAGTTCAGAAGGAGCTCCTTACAATGATGGAGTTAATAATTCTCAGAAAGCTGGTGATGTAGTACAGCCTGGAAAAATATTTACATATATTTGGCAGGTTCCAGAAAGAGCAGGTCCAGGCCCAGGTGATCCTAATTCCGTAATGTGGATGTATCATTCACATGTTAATGAAGTGTCAGACACAAATTCAGGCCTAGTTGGTTCAATAATTATTACTCGTCATGGAGAAGCAAATCCAGATGGTACACCAAAGGGGGTAAATAGAGAATTTATTGTATTATATACAATATTTGATGAAAATAAAAGTCATTATTTGGCTCAAAACATAAAAAAATATGCAGGTAATGCCTCATCTGTAAACCCACAGAATGATAGTTTTGTTGAAAGTAACCTCAAGCATTCAATTAATGGATTTGTTTTTGGCAACTTGAAAGGATTGGATATGAAGGTGGGTGAAAAGGTGCGTTGGTATATGATGGGAATGGGCAATGAAGATGATATACATGTACCACATTGGCATGGTAATACACTTTTGTATAATGGTATGCGTACAGATACCGTACAACTTATGCCAATGACTATGGCAGTGCTTGATATGGTCCCTGACAATCCCGGTACATGGTTATTCCATTGTTCTGTTAATGATCACATTTTGGCAGGCATGTTGGCTTTGTATACGGTAACATGATGGATGATAGGAATGAGTTTTGGAATAGAATGTACTCCATGTAATACCCCATTTTTGCTGGAATAGTAACAATTGTAGCATCAAGTAATTAAATTTGAACAGGGATACCTTTTTTTATTTCCGCATTGAGTCATTGGTTTTTTTAAAAGAATCAAAAAATGATTGCCACTGATTAATAGAAGTAGTAGCAGTACTGCCTATAATTTATGTGATGTTATTGTGTATAGACAATCTCCACCAATTGTGAGAAGCGATGGTTGCTGTTGAACAATAATCAGATGTAGGCCAGTATATTGAATTTGTCCCTGCAACAACACTCAATAATACTAAATTTTCATGGGTGCTAGCAATAATGCCACAAATGTAATTAACAAGGTAATAATACTAATAACAAGAATCTAAAAGCTGTATTTGGGGAATTCGCATTACTTGATTCAGAGGTAGTTCCAGTAAGACACATAATGCAAAAGTACAACTGGACTGAAACTGCTCTACATCATCATATGTTGACTGAATTACCAAAGATATTATTCTTGCACTGGACTGTTACAGGAAATGCAAACGATATAATAAATCAAGCAAAAGAAATAATGATGCAAACCTCGACTTTTAAAAATACAACAGGTCAAACTAGAACACCAACATCATCTGGACCATAACCTTATCCCTTATTTATTAGAGATTTAAAATATATTTCTTGAATTTTATTTTAAATACTTATTTATCATATTATTAAAATGATCGTTTTTTTGTCAAAAGTAATTCAAGGACTATTTTTAAATGATCATCGAGACTGCTGATTATATCTGAGAAATTTGCATTTTACATTAAATAATTACAAAATTATAAATTAGCCGTAAAAATCTATTTTATTTGAAAATAAAATCATTTCTGAAATGCCATTTTTATAGAACTAAGTTTTTCATTCTAGTAATTAATAGTAAAATCAATATTTTCTTTTTGGTGGCGTTACCTTGCAGAGACCATTATAGAAGATGGAATTTTACTTTTATTTCCTTCGATAACAGGATTCTTAAGATAATCCAAGCCTTGTTTTTCAAGAATAAGTTTTCCGGTTTTATCTGATGAAATCAAGTAATTTACAAAAGAACTTGCACCATTAACATTTTTGCTTGTATCAGGTATTGTAACCGATAGGTAAACTGGTTCTCCATATACTATTTTACCGTCATTGCTTGAAAAAGTATACGAGGCTTTTTTATAATAATTAGCAAAATCAGGATTACCAAGGTTGATCTGTGGAGGTAGTGTGATATATGAAAGTCCTCTCGAAATGGCTTCATGCTTGTAAGCGGCAATTGCATCTACCTGACCAGAATCTAAAATAGTATTAAGAGTCTCTTCTGGGAAAATCTGTTTGGGATTTCTATCATCTCCTAAAATTCTTTGTTTGATCGATGAATCATTATAATATATGTTTGATAATTTAGCAGCTATAATCATATTGTATCCTTTTGGATCTAATTCTGGATCTGTTCTTCCAAACTTAAAGCCATTCTCTGAAATGACTTTATACCACGGTATTTGTCCAGTTCTTGCTTTCTCAAGGTCATTATAAAAATGACTTTTATGAGAATAAGCAATTACCATTTCAGCAGATGCAAATTTTATTAACCAATTTGCTAGAGGCGGTTTATTATCGATAATCTTCATAATTGGAATAGTGCCAGCACTAACAAAGATGTCTGGTTTTCTGAATCCATCTACAATCAAATTAGAAATTTGAACTGATCCTTTGCCTTCGCCTACATATGTATAACCTGTTTGATTTTGAAATGATGGTCCTAAAGAAGTTTCAAAAATCTTTACAAGTGATCCAGCATACATCACAAATACTTTTCCTTGACCGTGGTTTTGGACTTCTGCTGTTGCGATGGGAAATTCATATATTAAGAAGATAGTGCATAAGATATCCAAGCTAATACATATCATAGAAAAAACTGCATATTTTTTAATTGATAATCGAGTTATCATATTGTTAATTTAATGGATTGGCCATATCTATTAAATCATCAGATTCTTAACCATCCCCCAATTCAAGATAGAAATTCTTTCCGGGTTATTCCATATAATTTCCCTACCAATTCTATCTAGAAGTAGACATTTGTATAATTTATCGGTTATTGATAGTATCTGTATTATTTAGGTTTATAATTAGGAATGTTGCGAAAGCATTACTTTTTTATATGCAATCAAGACAAGTCATCTTGTTTCTATTTGGAACTGGTTTCAAAAGTACAAATTAGAATTAATGAGAAAAAGAAAAATCAATGAGTATTCTTGTATACAAAAAGATAAGACTATTGTAAAAGTGGGATATGAATTAATATGGTTTTGTTAGGCGATTATATAATCAAAGCATAAAGAAATCATTACAACCGATATATCAAAATAACAAAAAATATGTTTGTAGTAGTAACCGAACGATTTCTGTCTAACGTTGTAAATAAGTATGGATTACATTCTGTTTCATCAGACGGTGATGATATTTGGTGGTATCCGCAAGCTTGCAGGTTTTTAAAACTTGCTCACCATCTTCATTCTTCTTTTGAGAAAAGTAGTTTTATTGAAAGAATGATGCAATATATAAAGGATAGGATGGAAATCCTGATGATTATTTTCCTTGTAAAAAGAGGAACAAATGCAAATTAAACCATATAAAAGAATGGTCAAGCTGCTTGTTGATCAACATAATAAAGAAATAAAATCTTAAGTTAACAGCGCCCGCATTAGTAGTATTCCTACATTTTAAAACCTCTACTTAACATTATTAATTCCGGACCGGTTGTTAAACTACCGACAACCAGAGATTTTGAATTACAAATTATACCTGAAGAAAGATAAGGAATGCCTCCATTAATTGTTAATGGTTCTACATCCACTTTCAAAATAGTTGAAATGGTTTCAATTTCTTTTTCTGAAGCCTTTGGATGAACCGCTGCACCATAGTTATTAGAGACGATCATAGACCCTGTTTGATTAAAATCTGCAACAGACATTGTATGAACACTAGTTCCCAGAACGTCTTCTATTTGCTTATCAAATTCGCCTTTAAACAATGGCGAGACAACCGCTCCATAATCATTTGCAGATATAAGATTCCCTATTGCAGTAAGTTTTGACTCCAAACGTATAATATTAAGTCCAGTCATTTGTTTAAGATATGTCATTTCTTCATCTGAAGCAAGAGAGGGCAAAATCATACCGTTATTGTTCAAAACCACCATAGGTCCAATTATTCGATTTCCAGCTATTGAAACAAAGACAGGATCTACTTCTAAAAACTCGACCAATTTTTTACCCTTAGTTTCTGCATATCCATATGGAAGTAATACTACACTATCATTACATTTAGCAAAAATACCAACATTAGGACTTTTGTATACATCATATCTAAAAATACCCAAATAACTTAAAACAGGTATATTTTATCATATGAACTTATTGGTTAAAACTGGATACCCATATTATGTAAAAATATAAAATAATACACATTAACATTACTAATAGAACTAATAAGATGTTAATAAAAAAAAATATGCTCACAATTTTTTTTTTATTATTTTATATATTCATATTTTATAATTTATTTATAATAAATCATTTTAAGGTAGATATATATTCACAATTCCCAAATACAAAAACAAATCAAAATTTAACAAACAACAATAATAACAATAATAGCGATAATGGCAAATGGCTTCATTATATAGATAAAAAAGAGAACTTTACCACATTAAGTCCAAAAGAATGGGAAATTATTAAAAGTGAAAATAAGGAAAGTAATCAAACTGGTCATATTACAATATTTAGATCACCTAAAGAAAATCCAAATGACATCTTTCAAGAAAATATTGTCATAAGCATAAAAAAAACAGATAAAAATATTACAAATAATAATTTTCAAATACAAACAATAATTAAAAGACTAGCAAGCGATAATCAAGATTTCAAGCTGGAAAATATTTCTAACATTAATATAGATGACAATCAAACTGGAAAGAGTATTAAATATGATTTTAAAAAGTTGGGATTAGATTTTAAAACCGAACAAGTATTTTCAATCACAAATAATAAAATATACATATTTTCATTATTAACAGAACAAAAAACATTTGAAAAATATGCTCCAATATTTAATTTTATGTTAAAAAACTTTAAAATAATTAAATAAAAAATACATTTATTTATGCAAGCCAGTATATATTTGTGTATTAATAATATTATCAAAACTAGAGGTTAAATCAGCTGTAGTTCTGGGTGCTGAAAAAGGCAATAAAATCAAAGCATCGTTAAAGGTCTTTGAATTACCATCGCCACCACCAATTACTGAATGATGATAATTGTTAGAAGAAATGTGGGTCGGTGTATTAGATTTTTCAACATTATTTTTAGCCAAAACAAACTGGGAGAATATAAAAGTGTTCGTAACAAGTGTCAAAGAAATCAACAATAATGATATAAAGAATGTGAATTTTTCCATATATTTAATTGAGAGATTTTTATCATTAATAAGAAAACCTTCAATTATTATAATAATAAATGTAATTATATATTAATATAATTAATTGCAGGCAAGAATTAATTTTATATTTTTTATATAATTTTTTTATATAAGATTTTACTATTTAAATTTAAATAGTATTTTAACAACAATAAAAGATGAAATTACTAATTAAATATTAAAGGATCATTATCAATTTCATATTTTTCAATAGCATTTTCAAATTTTAACGTTGTAGAAATTTCATCAACACCTTCCATTAAATAAGACTTTAATGTAGAATCGATATCAAAATTATAAATATCAGAATCTATTTTTATTGTTTGGTTTAGTAAATCAATTTCAATATTTTTATTTGTTTTTTCCAAAAATATATGATCTATTTTATCTTTATCCAGTTTAACAACTAAAATACCATTTTTAAAACAATTATTATAAAAAATATCTGCAAAAGAAGTGCCCAGAATTGCTTTGAATCCAAAATCTTTAATTGCCCACACAGCATGTTCCCTTGAGCTACCTATTCCAAAGTGTTCTCTTGTTAAAAGAATTGTCCTACCTTCAAATTCAGATAAATTTAAAATAAAATCAGGTTTAGCATTACCATTTTCATCATAACGCCAATTATAAAATAAATATTTTCCATATCCGGTTTTTCCCAAGAGTTTGAGAAATTGTTTGGGAATGATCTGATCAGTATCAACATTAACTATATCAAGTGGAACGGGTTTGCTTTTTAAATTACTAAAAGGCTCCATTAATAATAAAACAACCTTTTACTCCATATTAAATTAAATCCATTCTCTAACATCGACGAATTTACCAACAATAGCGGCTGCAGCAGCCATTACTGGGCTGACTAGATGAGTTCTTCCACCCGTACCTTGTCGACCTTCAAAATTTCTATTAGATGTACTAGCGCATCTTTCACCAGGTGACAGTATATCAGGATTCATTCCAAGACACATACTACAACCAGATTCACGCCATTCAAATCCAGCATTCATAAATATTGTATCTAGTCCTAGTTTTTCAGCAGACAACTTTACTTGTTGAGAACCTGGCACAACCATGGCTTTGACATTAGGAGAAACTTTTTTATCTTTTACTATTATTGATGCTTCTATCAGATCTTCCAACCGGGCATTTGTACATGATCCTATGAAAACCCTATCTATCGATATATCAGTAATTGGTATTCCAGGAATCAAATCCATATACTCTAATGCTCTAACAGCAGATTTTTTCTCCTCTTCATTCCCTTTAGCGTATTCATCAGGATTTGGAATTGTAGAAGTAACGTCGATCGTCATGGCAGGATTAGTGCCCCAGGTTACCTGGGGTATGACATTATCAACATTTAATAAAATTGATTGGTCGTATTTTGCATTGTTATCCGACCTAAGTTCTCTCCACTCATTGAGCAATCGTTCAAATGATTCATTCTTTGGGGAATAGGGTTTGTCTCGCAGATAATTGAATGTTACCTCATCAGGAGATACAAGTCCGGCTCTAGCTCCAGCTTCAATCGACATATTGCATATTGTCATTCTCTTTTCCATAGAAAGATTTGAAATAAAACTTCCTCGATACTCAATTACAGATCCAGAGCCTCCAGATGTACCGATATTTTTAATAATCGATAATATAACATCTTTTGCAGAAATAGCAAGATCATTTTTTAATGTATTATTCAAAATAATTTCAAAGTTTTTGGCTTTTTTCATCCACAAACATTGGGTAGCTAATACATGTTCTACTTCACTAGTACCTATTCCAAATGCCAATGCACCGAATGCGCCATGTGTAGAAGTATGGCTATCTCCACAAACAATTGTTGTACCTGGAAGTGTCAAGCCCAATTCAGGACCGATTACATGGACTATACCCTGGTATTGATCATTTATATCAAAAAGAGTAATTCCAAAATCTTGGCAATTTTTTTGCAAAGTTTTTATTTGTAGTGATGAAATTTCGTCAACCATTGGTAATGATCTATTTGTAGTAGGAACATTATGATCAACAGTAGCAAAAGTAAGAGCAGGTTTTCGTACCTTTCTATTGTACATTCTAAGTCCATCAAAAGCCTGCGGAGAAGTAACTTCATGGATAAAATGTCTATCGATATAAATTAATGAAGGATGTTTATCATCATACGAATATACTAAATGATTATCCCAGATTTTATCATAAACTGTTTTTAACAAATACTAATTATTATAGAATGAAGTATAATATTTATTTATAATTTAATACTATCAATAATGCTTAAATGTAGTCTAATATTAGTTTGATATATATGCAGATTAATGATAATCGCTATCCTCAGTATATATTAGATCAGATTAAAAAAGGAACAACTACATGTGCCATTACTTGCAATGATGGAGTAGTTTTAGCCGCAGATACTAGAGCAAGTGCAGGTTTTTTTATAGCAGATAGACATGTCATGAAAATACAAAAGGTAGATGATCATTTGGGCATGACAATTGCAGGAGGGGTTGCAGATGCTCAAAATCTTGTAGATACAATGAGATATAATTCAAATATTTATAGATTATCTAGAAGAGAACCGATTCCAACAGCCTCCGCTGCAAGGCTTTGTTCTAACATCTTATTTAACCAAAGGTATTTTCCATATTACGTTCAAATTATTATGGCAGGGTTTGATTATAGAGAAAAAGAGGGAAAAATATACAACATTGACTTGTTTGGTTCCATTACCACTGAAAAATTCATTTCTACCGGTAGCGGATCGCCCGTTGCTTATGGATATTTAGAATCGGAATATAAAGATGGAATTGGTGTAAATGATGCTTATAAAATTGCTATTCAATCCATTGCTGCAGCAATCAGAAGGAATGCGGGAACAGGTGATAGCATAAATGCTGTAATAATAGATAAAAACGGGTATAGAGAACTAACCAAAGAAGAAAAAGATAGTGTAGGTGCAAAATTTTAATTTGATCGAAAAAGTAAAAGATCATAGAAATTGATCTGATTTAGTAGTAATTTCAACAAAATTTTCAATTTTTAGTTCTATTTCATCTGGGAATTGTAGAAAAGACAACATTTTTTCCATAAAAGAGTCAGCAATTATATAAATCGTCTTAAAATGATTAATTTTTAAAAATGAATTAAAAAGTTTTATAAATTCACCATAATCTCCCACTTCAAAATCCCTTGAATGGTTAGAAAAAACATTATGAGAGGCCGGATATATATCAGATATTTCAACAGGAATTAATCCAAAAAATGGATTATAAAGGCATACCAGAGATGGAGAATAATTATCGATTAAATTTTTAAATATAGAAGACAGATAAAATGGTCTAATGCTCTGATCAGGATAAAGCAACAGAACATCACTATAGAAAGATTTATAGTTGTTTATCAGCATACGTCGAAAATTCTTTAATTCAGGTCTATATTGATCTACAGGTTCGAATAAATAAATTGCTTTTTGTTTAAACAAAGGAGTAGAATTTTGTAAATATTCAAAATTTTTTATTGTATATATAGCATCCATTAGTTTTGGATGGGATCTTGCCTTTTGTAAAATATATTCCCAAAGCCTTCCATCATAAATATACTGCTTTACAATAGAAATCTCTTGTTTAAGAATAAACAAGTTATGTTTTGCCAGGTTAGTGATCCTAGTTTCCCTATCTTCATCCAATAATTCTTTAACCGTATAATAAGAACAAACAGGACAGCAGCAAGGAAAATAAGACATTTCATCCAGTCTCAAAGTACCATGAGAATACATATAGCGATTATCTTTTGCGTATAAAATGTATGAAGCTGAATCAAAGGTATCACAACCTAACGCTACAGCAAGAGGTATGGTCAATGGATGACCAGCACCAAATAAATGGATTGGTTTATTTGGTATAGTCAATTTTGTTGTTTTAATAAGTTGTGATAATATTGAAAAGTTATAAGATTCCATGAGTTCAACTGGGCTGCCTATGGCAAAGAACTGGAATCCCATTTTATCCAAAACTGATGCAGAATATTTAACTAGATCAAAGTGCTCTGCACCCTGAATTGTTCCTGTCCATATTTCACCATTAGATGAAAGATAAGCAGGATCGATATCAGAATTATTTTTATTTTTTTTTATTATTTTAATTGTTTCTTTTATGTTAGATATAGTTTCATCAACATAAGATTTAGCTATAGGATAAGATAATCCATAACCTGTAGGTTTATCTAATGGGACAGGAATATCACTACCAATATCGAGCTCGAATTGAGCCATGGTTGAGGGAGATACTCCAACCGAACCATATTCAAGAACTTGATAGCCCCCAGAATCAGTCATGATAGGTCCATCGAAATTTACAATATTATGAATTCCATATTTTCTCGCTTTTTCTTCATTTTTTTTGAAAGTAATATAGGCATTGGTTATAATACAATCAAATCCAAGACTTTTTAAAAAATTAGGACTTATTTGTTGTTTAACCGGGTGAATTACAGGTATGAAAGATGGTGTTTCGAAAGAACCATGCGGAGTAGTTAATTTTCCAATTCGAGCAGCTAAATCTGTACATTTCACCTCAAATAACAAGATTAAATCTTGGACTCCTTAAGAAATTCATCATAAATGGCTTTGACTCTAGAAGCTGCTAATCCAGAACCCTCTTCTATACCTGATTCGGTAACTTTAATTTTATCCATTACAATTATAGCACCAACATCTTCTCGGATTTTAACTAAACCTGGAAATATACGGGAAAGCCTATCAGCTAGTGCTTTAAGGTCAAATGGCCTTTCCAATAACTTTATTTCCTTTACAAATGATCCATTTACCATCAGTTTTTGGATTTGTTGGGAGTCAACATCATTCAATATCAAATCAAATTTTTCACTAAGTCCAACTAAAACGCCAGAATAATTCTTATTGTCTGAAGTTTCGACGGAGACTTTTTTCCCTAAAAATTGCATACTTTCTTCAGCAAACTTTCTTGAAATAATAGCAGCCATGATCCAAATGGATAATATCTTAAGGCATATATATATAAAATTAGTTTTAATCTGCTAAAGTAAAAACTTGAGCATTTGAGGATCAGTTTGGACAACAGGCAACCAATCAATTATTCCAAATTCTCTTAAATTTTTATTATAGTACATTTCAATAATTTTTTGCGCATATATAGAAGGTAAAACATTTTCATTTATTTCTAATTCTATAATATCTTTTTTTTTGAATTTTGCTAAAAAGTCATAAGATATTATACCTAAAATTTCAGCTATCAAATTATCAGAGATTTTATTTTCAGAATATGATCGCATTTCATATATCTTCTTTAGTTCATAAGGTGTCCTTCTTAAAATTACTACAAAATCTACCAACAGAGGATCGATAACATAAGGAGCCAGATGACCAACTATAATTGCATTACAATATTCTTTTGAAGAAAGTAACAATTTTAATTTATTAGAGGTTTTTTCAACATCGATTTCATTTTCAGAGGTAGAGGAAATAAAGAAATTTTCATGTAATATTACTTTGTTTATATCTACAATAGGTATTTCATTCAATAGTCTGGAAAGTTCGATAGAAATGGTATGTTTTCCAACACCAGGGGTTCCAGAAACTACAATTTTCAGAGATAACACCTGTTTATATGGTGATATTATTCTTTAATTATTTTGAGGAGCATAAAAGAATAATTTAAGAATAATCATTAAAAACATTATTTACATAATCTGTAAGTTCATCTCTCAATTTGATTACATTAGATCTTTTATCACCATCCAAATTGGTATGGAGTAGTGCATCTAATCCTTCAACCAAGTATTTTATATTTGAAAATGTTAACAAAGTCCTGTGGTCCTCATTATCAACGTATTCTTCCATGCGGATAATGTAATTTTCAAATTGTTAAAGTTTATGTTTAAAGCAAGAAAGAAAGCTAATATTATTTACATTGACTATGGTGTATGTAAATAACATTTATCCATTATCTTTATATACTTTCACTTCTTATGTGACTATATTTAACAGAATAATTTGATTAAACTTTAATATATCAATATTTGCCCAGTAAAAGCATGATAAGTAAACACAGCATCATTTTTATTGGTATATTTACATTACTATTATTATTTTCCAATATTAGTTATGTTAATAACCTTGATGCTTTTGCACAAAATTCCACAGGTTCAAGCCTGGCTTCACCTATTCCCAAAAATATAGGAGGATTAAAAATCACATCTCCAGAAAAAGGCAGTGTCGTACCAATTAACTCAAACAGCCCTTTTATAATCAAAGGAATATCCAATGATAATCCAGCATCCAATTGTAAAGTTTCCATTATAATTAACGGGATAAAACCATATCAACCTGTACAACCTATGAATACAGCCGGAAAAGGAGACTACACTACATGGCAATATATTTTATTGAAAAACTACACACATCTTGTGGTAGGATCTAACAAAATAACTGCAAAATCCTCTTGTCTGAATTCTCCACAGAATATATTTAATTCTATAAATGTAACTGGAATAAACTCATCACCTTCATTAACAAATCATTCCCTTAATACAATAAGCAAAACTCCATCACCTTCATTAACAAATCATTCCCTTAATACAATAAGCAAAACTCCATCACCTTCATTAACAAACTCACATCCAATATCTCAAGAAATACAAAAAATTAAAGAAAGTAGTCCCATAGGCAACGCTACAACTCAGAACTTCCAAAGTGTCACCCCATCTATTGTAAATCCTACAAGCCAGAGCAGCAAAATCATCACTCCACCAGCTATTGCAAATACTACAAGCCAGAGCAGCAAAATCATCACTCCACCAGCTATTGCAAATACTACAAGCCAGAGCACTAATCATTCAATAAAACATACCACTACCACCAGTGGCCATACTGCCAAGCCTATCCATCATGTTAAGCATATACATCATATCAAGCATGTTGCCAAGCATATCAAGCATGTTGCCAAGCATATCAAGCATGTAAAGCCTATCAAGCATGTTGCCAAGCCTATCAAGCATGTTGCCAAGCCTATCAAGCATGTAAAGCATATCAAGCATATTGTCAAACATAACAATAAGAAAATGAAAGATAATGGCAACGATAACAGAGATAACAATAAGAAAATGAAAGATAATGGCAACGATAACAGAGATAACAATAAGAAAATGAAAGATAATGGCAACGATAACAGAGATAACAATAGAGGAGAAAAACCAAGAGATTTATCTTCAAGCATCCTAGATCAAGTTAGGCATAACCTAGCATCTGCTGGAATTGATTTTGGCTAACTAACAACATAATATCAAAATTAGCTAAAATACCTTTTTTTATTTTATCATATTATATTCGATGAAGTATCATCACAGCATGTTATCAAATTAGATAAATAGATTTTATCAATTTCGGTTTTATAATGAATATAAAAATCAACATTTAAAAAAATAGAGAAAAATCAAATGATCTTTCTACAAAAAATAAAAAGTTACCTATAGATTAAAGATAAAAGTTGTTTTATTGTCATGGCGGGTAATAATTATATGCTAATAAAAAAACCTAGCACTACAAATTTAATTCAAAAAGGTTGATGGAAATAGTTACCTTTATTTTCCCCTTTTAGAACCTGTCTCCTCATCCAAATCATCTGCTCCTTTCTCGGTTACAGTGAATTTTGTATCAGAATATGGATGATAAGGCGAGTCGATCATTTTTGCAGTTCTGTTTTCACCTGATTTTCGAAGATAAATCCTATAAGTTGAAGCATGACCTAAAATATTGCCACCAGCAGCTTTTGTAGGATCTCCGAAAAAGGTATCAGGAGACGCTTGGACTTGGTTGGTTATTACTACAGAGATATTATAAATTTCAGCTAATCTAATTATCTTATGCAACATAGTATTAAGTCGTTGTTGTCGATCAGATAATGTACCTCTTCCAGCAAATTCGGCTCTATGAAGAGAAATAATACTATCGATTATAACTAAACGAGATTTAAAATCAGTAATATATTTTCCCAAATCTTTTACAATCAATTCAAGATGAGAGCTGTTATACACTTTACATACCGCAATACTTTTTAAAACATTTGATGGATCAAGCCCACGGGATGCAGCTATTTGCTCAATACGCTCAGGTCTAAAGGTACCTTCAGTATCAATATATATTGAACCGCTTCCAAATCCTCCCATTTCAACTGGTTGACTAGACATTACGCAAAGAGTATGACAAATTTGAGATTTTCCAGAACCAAATTCACCATAAAATTCTGTAATAGCCTGAGTTTCAATACCGCCCAAAAGAAGCTTATCTAAGGCCTTTGAGCCGGTTGTGCAACGTAACAGTGATTTTCTCTTTTCAAGTGCTACATCAGCAGTAACAAATTCTTTATCCAATACATTTGAATCTCGAAGTAATTGTTGTGCTGCAATGATAAATGCAGCTGCACTTTCTTTAGAAGAGTTAATTTCTACAGATAATTCTTCAGAACTAGCAACTGCAAGATCCATAACAGTAAGTATTCCCCCATCACGAAGTTTTTTTGCAGTTGTCGGTCCAATACCTGGAACATCCTGAATATCTAAATCATCTATAATAGTAGGTATAGTTTTTGAATCAATATCATTATTTGAAACCTCTAGGCTTTCATTTGATACAGAAGTATTATTGACATCTTCATCTTTAAATCTATCAGAGTTTTTTTTATCTGCCATAATATAGTATAGTAGATTCCAGATATATTAAATAATTGAATATTAATATGGTAAATTTTAGGCAAACATTATTGATTATCCAAGATCAAAAGTTCATCATTCTTAAAGTTTTTAAAAGAATTAACTATACCATATATTGGATTATTAAATAAAAGATTGTTAACATTTTGATTATTTATATAAACTATAATGGTATTGATCCTATTTAGTTCTATTTTAATTGGGGAATGGGATTCAAATAATTGATCATCTATCTTTATATCAACATATCCATTTATTATTGTATTTGTATAAGGATTCAAAATAATTGATGCATTTTTAGATTGAAAATTGGTTAAATTTACAAAATGTTTTTCCAACCCATCAGAGGTCACCAATTTAAAAGTGCTATAAAAATTTGTTACATCACCTTGTGTAACATTTAAACTCCAAATTCCAGAAATCAATTTTGGAAATTCATACAACGAAGTATTTACAATATTTTCATTTTTAGAGCCGCTACCACTAAAAGAACTTGAGGATGCATTAATACCATGTACCAAAAAATCATAATTTGGAAATAAAACAGAAGATAGTACTCCTTTTGTATAAAAGGTATTAGAATCATTCACGGGGGGCAATAGTTTACTGCCACCATCACTACCACCAATTGCTGCTTGCGCACTAGCAAAAAAAGATTCAATATTATTTGATATCCTACTATTAGAAATCACAAGAAAATTTTTTAGATCAAATGGATAGATTTCATGAGTAATTTTTAAATAACTAGTACAAAATATCAAACATATTAAAATTAAAGAATAAGAAAAAAATAAGGTAAATGAAATTAATATATTTTTAAACAATTTGGTCTATTTACCTTGCTATATTGTATGTATAAAAAATGCTCATTTATCGAGTATAGATAATTTCGTATATCATTGTTTGAATATAAAGCTGTTCAACTATAATTAAAAAAGTAAAATAAAATTCATTTTGTTATCATATTTTAAATTACTATAAAAAAAGAAAAATTATTTCGGAGGCATCAGCATTGCTCCCATATTCATAGGGGTTCCCTGAGCCTTTGATCCATTTTTAGATGGCATAAGAGCGAAACTCATCTCTCCATGAATTTGTGTCTTTGGTGTATGTTTTTCGGCTATTTGTAAAGCTATTGGTTTAGTAAGCATAAAGTGTGCCACATCTGCTGATTTATTAGATCCATCTACTACCAAGTATTTACTTACATCTTGTCCATTAGCAAGTCCTTTAAAACTTCCTGTAGAAGTAAAAACACTTGGCTTTGGTAGATGAACTTCCTGATGAATATATACATTATTATCTGGAGCGTTCAGACGTGTCATATTATAAGTAAAAGGCATGGTAAATGTTATTGCATGTGTTGGAGGAACATAGGTGATATTACCTATTTTATCGTAATATCCAAGTATAGTTACGGGGACAGGTTTGCCATCTATGTTAAAAACTTTTTCTTTGGAAGCACCAACACTAAGCCAGCCATTAAATACAGGTTGCTGTGCATCAGGCAGAATTGTTGTAGAATAATCAACCGTAACAATTCTTACAATGAAATGATATAATCCACCTTCTGAAAATATAGGACCTGATGCTACTACCGGACTAGCACCCTGGCTAGTGTAAGCATTCAATATAGGATCAAGGTCTCCGTTTACAGTAATTGCACTTGTATTTCTGGGTTCCATCTGAAGCTTTAAATCGCCATTTGGATCGTAAAACCAGTTTGATAATAATTGTTTACCATTTTTTTCGATTGTAATGAAATATGTAACTGATTTAAAAGATGAATTAGTTTTTGAATCAAAGAGTCTAAACTCTACAACAGGTTTTTGACCTTGATTTTGCATCAATGCAGTAGTTACAACAGGAGGAGACATTTTTATTAATAAATCAGCTTTACGATCCCCAAGTGAAGCAGATAGTTGTTCCATGAATAATCCATCTCCGAAAACCTTGCTATATGTAAATGAATAGCTTATTGATAGGACTAGAAGCATAAAAAAAATATAAAAAGGAATAACCTTATTCATATTAGGATAACTATGATTTCAACTATATAATATTTATTGTATAAACATAATAATGATACAAATAAAAATAATCGTAAATGAAATATTATTATATTTTTATTTTCTTGTTGATTATACTTGCATTTCAAATAGGAGTATCAAATTTAAAATTACTCCCCTATAAAGATCAGAAAATAATACCTATCAGTCTAGCTCAAATCGATTCAAACAAAACAAATACTCAAACTCAATCTCAATCTAAAACAGTAGACTACTATGCCAGATTTAATTGTGGTACAATAGATAATGATAATGGACCACTACGACCTGGAAAATATGATTCTGATATTACCATTTTCAATAAGCAAAATTTCCCATTAACAGTTATTTGGAAACCAATAGAAATCAATCAAGAAAATAAGAACAATTTTCAGGCAATAAACATACAACCCCAAAGCATTGTAAATATTAACTGTGCAAAGATATTCCCCTATTCATCGATAAGCAACTCTACTTTAAATAATGGATTCACTGAAGGGGTAGCATTAATAAGAATAAGTATAAACAACGGCCAACTAACAAACAATCTTCTTTATAATCAAGGCTCATCAGTAGTCATTAATAACCTAGAATTAGGAGATATGGTAAATGTAGATGTACTGCATACAGTAAATACATTAAGTGGTTTGAAGAAGGAAAATTTGTATCTTAAAGTAGATTTTTCATTAGAACATTTAAGTGGAAAAATAACTAGTAATAGTAATAGCGGGGAAAATAAAAATAATCTAACTGCTATTTTTCCAGTCGAGACAAACAAGATCATAAATCCCATCAGCTTAATTAAGCAGGTATTAAACAACAATAGTTCAAGTAACCAACAATCACTTAACAATGCAACAATAAAAATAATAAAATCTCAATTGATTGCCAACAATCCTACAGATAATCATGCATTAACATTTCAAAAGATTATACCTACAATCACAAATGATACCTCCCAATAATAATTAATATTATTTGATGATATACTCCAATGTTAATCACCGGAGATAAATTCAATAATATTTTTAAAATACCTTTTATTTTTAATTATTTATAATTTAACATCACAAAAACACTAATCTTTTGATTCTTTTTATT
>JAICXY010000165.1 GCA_025934495.1 Candidatus Nitrosocosmicus sp. | reverse complement strand
TTCCAGTTTTGTATCTCTTGTATATATTGATTATTTATGTCCATCATCAAAGTATTCCCTGACATATGATAGAATTATTCGAATAACAGAACTGGTTTTAAACCTCTTCTTTTGAATATTGTACCGATATGGATATATACAATCTATCAAGGTTTTTACGAATCGATGATTCGATAAGATAAATATTATCAGACTATATTATATTAACAAAAACTCAAACGTAAAAAAGGAGAGTTTTATGTTTGATACAAACAAATATGAGATAAAAGATAATCTTGAAAGAGAAAGCAACACCTAAAATAGAGATATTATGATGAAACTTATTATAATAATTATAGTTTCAGTTTCGTGATAGATTCCTTTTATTAAATTGTTGATTACATACACAGAGAGAGATAGGCTGCGTAAAACTTTTTTGTGTTACTTCATTAGATCTTGTATAATTAGAGATAATTTGTCGTATTTACTATTGAATGCTGTATTGATTATCTAAAATTAATTTATTATTCTATAGTTTATCAAGGCTGAGACTATATCTGATATTTATTGTACTTTCTCAATTTGTTCCTAAAGATATCGCTCATAATCCTGTACTTTTTCAATCGACAAATAATATTATGTTCTCTATCACTATTCTCTTTTTGTTGGAAGGAATTTTGTTAAATTCTTTTTCTTACTGGGACAGCTAGTGTTGGTTTCTTTTCCTTTTATATGGTAGCGCGATGATGGTTGTTCTGGAAAATCCTTCTCCAATCCTAAATATCCGAGGTCAAACACATTTACAACTTGTTTTGAAGGAGTGATAGGATAATTCTTCTTATAGATATCGTAATCATGCCTTCGTCCTTTCGTATGTCCTAATTTATGAACGATAATGTTATGGTTATTAACCATAAAAGGTGTCTTTACTATAGCATGTCTTTTCTTCTTTCCTCAAGAATGGTATGCCTTGCACCTTCCATTATCAACAGGTCTTGATTGTATATGCTGCTGTTCTGTGTAGAATCTATAAAAGCCATAAATCTGAAAATATTTCTCTACTTCCTCTTGGATTTGAAGCCTCTGTAGAATTGTATATCTTCTGAGGAATCGGTATACCTTGTCATCGGTCCTTCAATCTTTTGTATATGTTAGAAGATATTGCTCTGATTATCAAGATCAAAGAGAAAGCCCGCTAATATGTAATTATGTAAAGGCGATAATATACTAAAAGCATTAGGAATCTATTTTTTACATCTATTTTAAAATGTCTCCTATACCCATCTTTCTTTTTCTATCCATTCTTTTCTTTTGTATGCTTCGCATGATTTAATTTGAATTTGTCCTTTTTACAAGGAAAATTGTCCTCAATTTTTAATTCTATCTTTTATGTATTGCATTGTTCTTTTGATAATCTTTTTCTCATATTAGGAATGTAGATGATGTTTCAGTTTCAAAAAGTGACAGGCTTGTGGATACCAAGTATCACCATCTGTAGAAACAGGATACTTGACCCGTTTATCCACAATATTCAATAGATAATGCTCTTAAACAAACATATTTCTCTCTTTTGACATGCTGATTGAAAGGATTTCTTTATCTTTTGGTTTAATGATAGCAACCAAATCCACGTCAATGCAGAAACTTTTTTTAATTTTAGTTTTATCAATTATCTGCTCATCAATTTTCTGAGTCTCTTTTGATACTTTCTTTGGCGTGTATTTTTGTATTCGTCATTGCTTTGTTGCATGATTATTTTAATCGTAATTTGTTAACGTTTTGTTGATAGATCATAACGGAAATAGTGAAATTATATTATTGTACTAACTAAGATATAGTTTTTAGCTAACTGTTTTTGAATCGTGCAACAAAACATCTATCGATTCCAAATAGAAACGAGATGGCTTATCTTCATTATATGTAAAAAAGAAAGATAATACTTTTGCAGCGTTTCTAAGTGATAAAGCTAAAAAAAAGTACAACCTACAACCTACAACCTACAACCTATAATTTGTAAAGGTTTCTCCTGTTTCTAGAACTCAATGAAATAGAGCATATTTTAGATATAGATTTTTTCTTAAGTTAACAGTTATGTAAAGAATACCATATGTACTTATGTAAACCAATAATACTGTTTTTTTCATCGGAAAAATTATTGTTGTATTTTTTAATATATTCACATGTTTTTATAAACTAGCAAGTCTAAACAAGCACATTCTATTTACATTAAGATTATTCAAGTATTTACATGACTGTTAACAGATCTATTGAGAAAAAACTTAACATCCCTATAAATTTAGGAATCGTATTCTAATAGATCAGAATATTTGATGAATTGATATCCTTCTGTTTCAATCAAATATTTTATCATCTCAATTTGGTCCGATAATGCCTCATCTGGATCATGAGGCGGATGAATTGCCATTCTAAATAACCCGTATGACTCTCCTCTAATATTAAACAAATGATCGTAGAATTGTTTTTTATTTTGAGTTAGCGATTGTTTATTTTTTTCTTTATCTCCTTGCATATCCCAATTCATCACAGGAGAAACTATGTATTTTTTGCCTTTTTTTATAAATTCCAAATCAGAACTTGATTCAGATATTTCAAATTTAAAATCCTTTAATGCTTCTATGGCTTGACGGCTCAAAAACCATGATGGCGGTATAAAGGTATAAGGTTTAGGCAATTTGACTGAAGATAGGATATCCAGACCTTTTTTTATGTCAAGTTTTTCTTCTTCTTTTGATTCAGAATCGTAATCTTCTATTTTTCCATCTAATTCATGATAATATCCATGTAATGTAAGCTCCACTTTATCTGATTGAAGTACTGTAGCAATCTGATCACAAAAAGCCGGATTATCTTTTAGGTTATATTTATATTGATAATTTGGAACAATACTTAGATTATATTTTATATCTAATTCATTTAATTCATCAGTTGTCTTTTGCAATTTTTCAGCGCAAGAAGGATTTACATCGTGAATTGTGACTAGCGATAGTTTTCTTTCTATCATCTATAAAAAAAGATTAACATGTATTATTAATATAACACGATAATTTGAGCACAAGTCCTAAATCACGATTAATTTAAAGTATTTTAATTATTATTAAAAGATAAGAAAAAATGATTATAGCAGAAAAAATATCAGCAACCACTCAATCGGGGTTTACAATAGGAAGAAGAGGAAGAGGAGAACATATAAAGTTCTTGGCCAAAATTTAGAATCGTTTCTTAAACCTTATGTCAGTATTGTTACCTTTGGAATTGATATTGCAGCAGGATTAATTATTGGAATTTCATCTATATTTGGATAGATATCGTTTTTAAAATATAATGTAAACCTTCCAAAGAACAAACACAAGATGAATAAACTATAAGATTAAGGTTGGCAAGAGGTATTCTACTTGCACTTGATTTTGAAGTTGGAATCCATATATTAAAGACAGTGCTTGTTCCTTTTTTAAATAACTTCGATACTTGCAGTAGTTGTGAGAATAAGACTAGTTTTAAGCTGGTCTCTATCAAAGGAAATAGATAAACATTATATAGACTTGAAAAATTCAGAAAAATAAATGTTTAATGGTTAGGGAAAATGTATTTTTATTTGATCTCTTTTACAGATACTTTAAAAATAAATATAACTGCAATTATACAGGAGATTAATGTTTTTTTTGTTAGAAGAAATTGCAAATACTTTCAATGCATCAAACATTGTCTCTGTAATAACAAAAACTATTGATTGCTTTGCTGTAACAATAATTGGTATCTCTGCCATTCAAACAGTATTTCCAATTATAATTTCTTTAATCAAAACAAATAGAAAAGAAAATCATAATGACAATAATTTTGCTCTAAAAAGTTTTATCTATGGTTTGCTATTAGCCCTAGAATTAGAATCTGCTAATGCTATATTAAAAATGGGTTTATTTGCATCTAATGCAACTATCTTTAGGGGCTATTTCGTCTCAACAGGTAATATTAATAATTTTATATTCTTTGTAGCGATACTTTCGTTGAGAATCGCAATAAATCAAACACTAAGAAAATATGGCATTAATAAAAAATTCAATAAGTGAATATTCTAGTATCACATTAAAAAAATAATTATAAATGTGATAGAATAATCCAATATTTTCTAAAGATAAAGATATTGGAGACAACTGACTTTGAATTATAAAAAATAGAAAGTAGAAAACAAGAATAAACAGAATAAGAACTTCTATGAAAAATTAAAAATTAATTCATCACAAGTTATTTAAACTTAGACAGTTTAATATTTTTTTATTGTTATATCTTTCACACGATAATTTCTTTCTCTTTTAATAAACAATTAATCAGTAGGATAATCCCTTAAAATATCAAACTATAAATTATAAAGATACAGTCATACAAATATTTCCATATATATATATATCAATAAAAAAACAAAATTTATTATAAGCGAATTGTTTGTTATCATAAATATCTGCTAAAATATAATTTAAAAAATTAAACTATTTTGTAAAATTTATTAGAATAAACATCTTTATGATTAATAGTCCATCAACAATCTGTCCTCTTATTGGGCTTATATTTCATATTGTCCAAAATTACAAAAATATAACGAATTAGATTTTATGTGATAATAGGTTAATCATGTTCCAAATATATGACAAGATAAAATTAATAAAAATTAACAGTTTCCATATGCATGCCAGAATCGAAGCCTATCGAGCCCGTTGTAATATTATCACTTTAATTAGATTCTATAAATAATAATGCGTAAGAAAACAGAAGGAGGTACTACCCTCAAGTCATTTCTTAATATAGATCATTACATTCATATTCTTTTTAGAAAAGCATTATCGAAAGAACCATGCGATATCAAGGACAGGATAGAATGCTTTGATGATTATTTTCCACCTAGAAAGAAGAAATACATGTTAAAGCATATGCAACAATAGTTATCTATTTACACATTATTACGACAAGAAGAAAATACCTTAACTTTATAGAGCCCGTCCAAGCATACTTATCACTTAAATACTCATAATAACATAGCTAAGAAGTTAACGATATGAAAGAATATGGGTATAATTACGATTGTCATCATGGAAGGATTTCTAATTGCGATTATAGCAGAGATATCTGCAGTCCGAATTCTTGCGGTTGTGGTTATGATGGTCGTCAGGACAAACATGGTATGAATAAATGCCATCATCATTCTCATAATTACGATTGTCATCATGGAAGGATTTCTAATTGCGATTATAGCAGAGATAGCTGCAGTCCGAATTCTTGCGGTTGTGGTTATGATGGTCGTCAGGACAAACATGGTATGAATAAATGCCATCATCATTCTCATAATTACGATTGTCATCATGGAAGGATTTCTAATTGCG
>JAICXY010000155.1 GCA_025934495.1 Candidatus Nitrosocosmicus sp. | reverse complement strand
CATTAAAGATAGAACTGAATGCTTTGATGATTACTTTCCTTGTAGAAAGAAGAAATGTAAACTAGAACATGTTAGACAATGGTTAATTATATTTGTCGATCATTACAACAAAGAAGTAATTCCTTAACTTTACAGAGCCGTTAAAAAGTATCGCTATAAAACGTATCTGTGAAAAATATTGTAAAATATATCCATAACATGAACCTTAAAAAGTTATTTATAATAATTCTAGTGATGTATAATAAAATATTGTTCTCATTAGTAATAGCTTTTGCACTTGTTATAGCAAGTATTATTACCGCAACAAACGTATTTGCTCAAAATGCAAGTAGCAAAGTCAATCAAACAAAACAGGGAGCAACAGGATCCGCTATGAATAAAACAAGTCAAGCAGCTGGTAATGCAACTCAAGGTGCAAGCTCTGCAATGAATAAAGCAGGTAAAGAACTTTCTACTGCTACTGGAAGTGTTATCCAAGGAGTTAAGAATTTATTTAATGGAGGAGGTAATAATGGACAGAAATAATTTTTTCATTTTTTTATACAATAATATTAAGAGCCTATCCCAAAATTCGATAGGATTATAGCTCTTTTCCTCTTTTGATAATCTGTGGCTTTCATCCAGAAGAAGGAGGAGATAAAGAAGGAGAAAAATTAAACATTCTACCATACTCAGTATTCCTGAGGAATTATGGAGCGAGATTAAGAGTATTTTACCAAAGGAGAAACCAATCAAAACAGTTGGTAGCCGGCCAATTGTTCCATACCGAAAAGTGATTGATGGAATTCTCTATGTACTGAGAACATGAGGATGTCAGTGGAAAATGCTACCCAAAGAATACGGATCGGTCTCTATATACCTGTCATCGTAGATTCCAACAATGGAATGGATTAAATGCATTCAAAAAGGTATGGATAAAACTATTGAAAACCTATAATGATCTTATCGGTATCAAATGGACATGACAATCCATCGATAGTATATCTATAAAGTCTCCTTTAGGGGGGGCGATGACTGCAGGAAATAATCCTACGGATAGAAGCAAACTGGGCTAAACAAAAAGACATATTTTAACAGATAAAAATGGAATCCCTTTATCTGTTGTAATATCATCGGCTAATACTCACGATATTAAAATGGTAACATATGTAGTTGATAATAGAGTTATCAAAAGACCATCAAATAAAACTAGAACAAAAGGAAGAAGAAGAAGAAGAAGAAAACTTCAACATCTATGTCTTGATAAAGCATATAATTCCGAACCTAAAGAGCAAGAACTAATCAAACGAGGATATGTACTACATATTCCTCAAAAGAGAAAAAGAGATGAAAAAGAGGAGATCAAGGTTACAACACATCATCGCTCAAATCGTAAAAAATATTCTGCAAAAAGATGGGTTATGGAGAAAACCAACTCATGATGGCACAACAGATTCAGGAAACTGTTCACCAGGTATGAGAAGAAGAAGGAAAACTATCTTGGATTAGTACAGTTATCCTGTTGTATAATCATTTATAGAAAGATAATTTTGGGATAAACTCTAAGTAAAATAAAACCTTTAGATTATATTTTATTTAATTTGTATTTTTAAACCAATTATTACTACCTATCCAACTTTTTGATATGGTATTTGCAAAATCTCTAGTCATCGCTATATTGTTATTTACAGTTTGTTCATACAAGTTTAGCCATATTTTAGAATAATTTTGACATAGGTTAATACTTGTTGTAAAGGGGCCAAAAAATATATTATTTTTATCATCATTATTATTATTAATTTTAGTTTTTATATATTCCTCTTGTGGATAGTAATCTATTATTTTTGTTATTCCTTGATTTGATATTCTTTTCTCTTTATCTTCTACTCTAGCCTTATCTTCAATTTCTTTTGTAATTTCCTTAGCTCTTCTTTCTGCTTCATGTCTTGCTTTTTCTTCTGCTTGTTGAATTATTAAGATAGATTTAGCTTCAGCTTCTCTTCTAACTCTTTGTTCAACTTCATCTATAATTTCTTTAGATCTCTCATCGGCTTTTATCTTTGCATCTTTTTCAGCTTCTACTCTAGCCTTATCTTCAATTTCTTTTGTAATTTCCTTAGCTCTTCTTTCTGCTTCATGTCTTGCCTTTTCTTCTGCTTGTTGAATTATTCCTTGAGCTTTTCTTTCAGCCTCCATCTTGGCTTTGTCCTGTATTTGCTGTGATATCGACTGAGCTTTTCTTTCATCTTCTAATCTTACAGCCTCTTTATCTTCTACTCTAGCCTTATCTTCAATTTCTTTATCTACTAATTCATTTTTCTGTTCCTGCTTAGATTTTACTTCACCTATAGGCTCTTTTTCTTTCGATAGAGAAATATTAGATTCTAATGAATTTGAAATAGTTTTACTGTTATCTTGTTTATTTACATCGGCATTGGCAGTAATTTTTTTCTTCTTATATATTGCATATTCTTCAACCGAAGGTGAAGTAGCCCTTTTAAATTTTTCATTAGCCTCCTCTTCTGATATATTAAATCGTAGTTTATCCCCATCAAATCCTTCAACTAATTCTGTTGGAAGATAAAACTTTTCTTTGCTCAGTAATCCTTTTTCAGTTAATATATAATGATAAACTATTTCTTGCACTTCCCCAAAATCAGCATTATCAATTCCTCGCGCTTCTTTCTTTACAACTTCTTCCCAATTAATTTCATTATCAATATTAACTCTATTATTAGAATTTGACATTAGAATTACAATACTTATATTAAAATAATACATTTAATAGTTCAATATTTTTTAAAACAAAATCCTTGGATTACAGATTACAAAAAATTTACCGATTTAAAAATTATAACAATGCAAGAAATAAATGTTTAATAACATAAAATATACCTTAAATGATTACAATATTTCAACTTAACCATTCATCTCGAATTTGTTTTTAAATAATATAACCCTATTTAACCTTTGTTCAATGGTATTAATCATGAGTTCTAATATTGATTGGAATGACACTATAAAAAAAGAAGCACGAGGAAGTAATGATGAGGATTTAGGTGAAGTACAAGAGGTAACAGATGATTATGTCTTGGTTCAAAGAGGCTTAATAAATAAAGAAAAGTTTTACGTTCCCAAAGACCAAGCAAAAAGTTACGACGGTTCTGTTCTCAGGTTTAAAGTTTCAGAGGGTGAAATATTGAATAAATATAAAAGAGATTCTGCTCCTTCTTCGTCTTCTTCTGATATGAACAATAATAGAGTTCAACAAAAACAACAAGAAGTAGGAAGAGAAGCAGAAGAAACTAAAATACCACTAACAGCAGAAAAACTAGGAATATCAAAAGACACCAAAGAAAGTCAGACTACAATAACAAAAGAGCCAACAACTGAAACTAAAACAGTACAAGTTCCAGTTACTCATGAAGAAGTAACTATTGAAACAAGGCCTCCAAGTGGAGATACACAAGCACAAACACCTGTATCTTCTAAAGAAGATATATCAATACCTGTTAAAAAAGAAGAGGTGGGTGAAGTAACAAAAACACCGTATGTTAAAGAAGAGGTAGTAGTTAAAAAGAAACCGATAACAGAAACAAAAGAGGTGACAGAAGAAACAACATCTGAGAGAGTAAATACATCTGGTGCATAATACAAAAGGTTTACATCAACATACATAGTCAAATAACAACAACAATTTCTTTTTTTATATTAAATTATTTTTATAGGTGCTTTCATTATAGTTGAAAACTGTCATTATTTTTTAATAATTGTTTAATGTTTAATAAATATAATAAATTATTATATTTGTTGATAAAGATTAAAGAAGAAATCAAAAAGGAATCATCAACAGCATCAAAAATAGTTGTCACTTTAGAAAATAATGAAGAAAAAACTTTTGAAGGTTATCCAATTACATTAAACCCAAAAGAAATAAAGCCTTTGATTTATAAAGTACAAAAATCTGCCAATACAAAATCAAAATAGTAAATTTATAATTTTTTTATACTAGTATATCATTTTTAAAATATGCATACGCATATTATTATAAATTATTTTAATATATTCTTTATATGGATAATTTAGTAAACAAGGATAAAGATACTGCACTACAGTTTTCAGCAGACAAAGGTAATAGTTCACCAGTTGAAAAATATTCTTTTTCACAAGGCGAAGAAATAATAGAAAAAATTCCTTTGTTTGCAGAAAATTTTGATGTTACCCCGAAAACTGAAGAAACACAATTAAACTTGACATTAAAATGGATAACAACCACAAAAAAAATTGAAATACCAGTAAGATATGAAGAGATTTTAATCAACGATAAAGAGTTTGACTCTTTTAATGAAAGCGAAATAACAGAAATGTTTTCAAAAATAAAGCACAAGATAACCGATGTTTTCTCACACCATGAAAAAGATAAGGATAATGAAGAAGGTAAAGACGATGGGCAACAGCAGCAGCAGGATTTGCACAGGCAGAAAAATCATCATCAATCTGATGAAATAGAGGTCAAAGTATATGATAAAAAATCAAACAAAGAACATAATAAAAATCAAAATGAATTATATGAAAAATTAGTAGTTCCTTTTTCACTTGATAGCAAAAATGATGATTCTTCCATTAATAAACAAGAAGAAAACATCATACCACTTTGGGGAGAGGAAATAACCATCAATAAAAAAATGGTAAAAATTGGAGAAATCAGCATAAGAAAATATCAAACAAAGGAAAAGCAGAAAATGGATGTAGATGTTAAAAAAGAAAAGCTAACTATAAAATATCCTGATAATCATAAAGAAGAAATACTGTAAAATTATATTGTAATATATATTTTGTTATACATATTATACGTAATGTCTACAGATGAAGGAAGTATTGATTGGAATAATGTAATAAAAAAAGAAGTTGTTGGAATTGATGGTTTGGATTTAGGTGAAGTTCATGATGTTGGAGATACATATTTTATAACTCAAAAGGGTTTTTTACATAAAAAAAAATATCATATCCCCATGTCTTCGGCAGAAAGTTTTGATGGGGATGCTCTTAAAGTAAGAGTTAGTGAAAGTGAATTAAAGGGATTTGAAGAAGAAGAAGATAGTGGGAATGGACAAAAATTTGAAGGATATTCATCTTTTAAATCTTCAGATATGTCAAAAGAACTTGAAACAAAAATCCCAGTAATGGCTGAAAACCTTGAAATTAAAAAAAGATTAACAGAAGATGGAGTAAATATAATAAAAGAACCTGTAAAGGAAATAAAGACAGTAGAGATAGAACTCACACGTGAAACAATTACAATTGAAAGAAAGCCTGTCGATAATAATGATTCCTATTCATATGAATCATCATCGGCGATAGAAGGTCCAGTAGAATATAGGACTGAAATATCAATTCCACTAAAAAGAGAAGAGCCAGTAATTACCAAGACTCCATATGTTAAAGAGGAAATTATAGTTAAAAAGAAACCTATCACGGAAACAAAAGAAATAACAGAAGACATAACTCATGAAACTGTAAAATATGATAATAAATTAGGTAAAGATGAGAAAGAATTACTTTAGATTTATAACCAAGATACCAAATTTTATTATAAAACTTTATAATTATTTTTAATATCGATGGTCTTTTTATATTATATTAATATAATAGATCTCTTGCATAATTAGAATAAACAGCTATATGATTAATAATTCATCAATTTCTTGTCCTTTCTTTGATTTCATACGAGAGGTTATCTAAAAAGCCATTACTTTTCAAATCCTTCACTGGCCTTACAGTACAACAGTTTGATGACATTTTCCAAAAAGAAATAACAAAAAGATATGAAAAATAGAGATACAACGTTTATCAAGCAAAAGAAAAGAAAATAGAAAAAGAAAAGCTGGTGCTGGAATGCATTTCAAACTAGATGTTAAAAATGGATTTGTAATGCTTTTGGTTTATTATCGTCTTTACATTACCTATACATTAACTGGCTTTCTATTTGATTTGGATCAAAGCAATATCTGTAGAGATATTCAAAAGATTGAAAGTTTGATTAGAAAATGCATACCAATTCCACAGAAAATATACCACATAACAAAGAGGTTACAAACACCTGAAGAAATTGAGAAATACTCTCCT
>JAICXY010000181.1 GCA_025934495.1 Candidatus Nitrosocosmicus sp. | reverse complement strand
GTTGTTGCAGGTAGTGGGGAAAAAGATGTGCTGTTTGTTGTTGCAGGTGCAGTTGTTGTTGCAGGTAGTGGGGAAAAAGATGTGCTGTTTGTTGTTGCAGGTAGTGGGGAAAAAGATGTGCTGTTTGTTGTTGCAGGTGCAGTTGTTGTTGCAGGTAGTGGGGAAAAAGATGTGCTGTTTGTTGTTGCAGGTGCAGTTGTTGTTGTTGTTGCAGGTAGTGGGGAAAAATTGGAAGAGATGTTTGATATATGGGACATTTGTGAATAAGATACTTCTATGGTTGAAGATAGAGAAAATACCATAAATATGATAAACAAGAATATTTTAAAATCTGTCATTAAAAACTAAATAAAGTTGATCTATTTAATATTTATTCGAAAATATATTCTATAATATAGTTAAATAGAACTTTTAAGTCTAGTCTTATATAAAAAATTATATATGCAAAAAGAACATTTCTCTTTTTCTATTTTTATGATAATGATATTTATTTTATCTACATCCTTTTTTGTTATAATGCATTCACCAAATATATCTATGGCACAAACCGTATCTTCGTCGCATCCTTTTGTTTCGTATCAATATCTTAAACAATGGGGTTCAAAGGGTTCAGCCTTTGGCCAATTCCTCACTCCAAATGGGATTGTTGTTGACGCCTCTGGTAATGTATATGTCACTGATACTGGAAATAGCCGTATACAAAAATTCGATAGTAATGGTAACTTTATTACAAAATGGGATTTTGTTAGTCCTGATACTGGACAGATTGTACGTCCAGAAGGTCTCGCAGTAGACTCCTCTGGCCATGTGTATATAAATGATAACTATACTTCTAATATTGTAAAATTCGATAGTAATGGAAAGATAATTAAAAAATGGGGTTCAAAGGGTTCAGGCAATGGACAATTTGTTAGTCCAGAAGGTCTCGCAGTAGACTCCTCTGGCCATGTTTATGTATCGGATAATGGAAATAGCCGTATACAAAAATTCGATAGTAATGGTAACTTTATTACAAAATGGAACTTTAAAGATCCTGCTAATGGACAATTTGTTAGTCCAGAAGGTCTCGCAGTAGACTCCTCTGGCCATGTTTATGTAACTAATTACAATAGTAACATGGTAATTAAATTCGATAGTAATGGTAACTTTATTACAAAATGGCGAGCTAACAATCCAGAAGATATTGCTGTTGATTCTATAGGAAATGTATATGTGACTGATTATACCGGCGTATTAAAGTTTGATAGCAATGGCAATCTTATTACAAAATGGGGTTCTTATGGTTCAGGCAATGGACAGTTTATAGGATCTGGAGCTATTGCGATAGCCTCCTCTGGCCATGTTTATGTTGCAGATTCTGGGAATAATAGAATAGAAGTATTTGCTCCAATTATACATAGCATGATTTCCAATAAAATCCATAGTGAAAATAAGACTTTTCCGGGCAATGCGCCTTCTAATAAAGGAAATAAATTCTTTTCACAATCTGGTATTAGTGATCAAGTATGATCTAACAAGTAATCAAAAAATTTATTTTGTTATTGTTTAATCCATTTGTACACCTGATTTTATGCATCTACGAAATAAATCCTAAAGTTATGGAAAAATAAAGATAATATATTCTCAAATAAATTCTTGGATAATATATTTAAGGAGCATCTTTTCTTGTTACTATTATGATTTTTTTAAAGTAAAAAGGATCTATTTTGTAAATGAGGATCACTTACAGCTGACAGTGATGGGACCTCAAAGTACACCCTATCTTTTACCGTCTATATAATATATTCTGTATTATCATATCTTTGGATTTGGTTAGAAAAAAGCAATTGCTTAAATATTTAATAAATGTACTTTAAATTTTAATGAAACGCAATGGATCATGCGCAGTAAACTCCAGTATATACCTAGTATATATGTCATTTCTAATCATTTTTGTATCATTAACAATGGTTAATTTACTTCAATTTCCATCTGTATTAGCACAAAATGCTACAAATTTCTATGATTTGTATAAAAAGGGGTTGTACTTGGATGATGCGGGTAATTATACTGGAGCCATAAGTTACTATGATAAAGCCTTGGCAATAAATCCTAATTATATAAATGCCTTGGATAACAAAGGGGTTGCTTTGGATAAGCTAGGTAATCACACAGGGGCCATAAGTTACTATGATAAAGCCTTGGCAATAAATCCTAATTATATAAATGCCTTGGATAACAAAGGGGTTGCTTTGGATAAGCTAGGTAATCACACAGGGGCCATAAGTTACTATGATAAAGCCTTGGATATAGATTCCTATAATACAAATGTTTTGGATAACAAAGGGGTTGCTTTGGATAAGCTAGGTAATCACACAGGGGCCATAAGTTATTTTGATCAATCTCTGGATATAAACCCTAGCGATATAAATGCCTTAAATTACAAAAATATTATTCTAAAAATTTTGGGAAATCATAGTACATCTATAAATTAAGGTACACTTTGGATACAATTTTTTTTCATTTAATATTTGTTATACTTATTAATCCCGCCACTAATGTAAAAGATGCCTATAACTATCTAATTAATATCCAAACATGCTTTAATATTTCGGTTAAATGAAACTACAATATGAAGAGTCGATAAAACTATTTTACCAAAATATATGCAAAATCAAATATTGAACTTTTCATTAATGATTTCATCAATTTTATAGGATAAATCTTTTATTTTTATTGGTTTTTGAATCAGAATAGTTTTTTGCTCTTTTAAATCAGGAAACATCTCTCTAATTTTATTATCGTGATATTCTGCAGCAGAGAAAAAGCAAATTTTGGAATTATAATTCATTTTCTTTATAAATCTATAGAATTCCATTCCATTCATTTCAGGCATTATTATGTCAATTAGAACTATATCGTATTTCTTAGGATCAAAATCATGTAGTGCTTTTAGTGGATCTGTATATATATCTACACAAAATTGGCCATAAATTTCAAGGCCATCCTTAAAAAGAAGTGCGATATCTTCTTCATCGTCTATAAGTAGAACCTTTGTTTTATTTTGTATTGGATTTTCCTCTCCATTGTTGAGAATCTTTATTTTTATTGTTTCTTTCCTTGAATTCAGAGATATCTTTTCTACTGTTCTTCACAGGTAGTCTAAATCTAAAAAGCGTGCCTCGTCTTTTGTCGCTGCTATTAATGATGCTGTTTTCAATTGGATTATTATTATTTGATTCTTCAAACCATATTGCACCTCCATGCGCTTCAATGATTTTTTTCGATAAGTATAGACCTAGACCGGTGCCTTGTTTTGATTTTGTAGCAAATTTTTCAAATAGTTGATCTTTTATATGCGGATTAATTCCTATT
>JAICXY010000172.1 GCA_025934495.1 Candidatus Nitrosocosmicus sp. | reverse complement strand
TATATCTATGATACGATTCTTAATGAAAGGCCAACAAAAAATCATGGATGTAAAGAATACACACTATATCTCTTGATTTTGTCCTGGTTCTCATTTGACATGATTTATAATAAGCAATAGAGAGGGCTAAAGATTTTTCCTTAAATTTAGAGCCATTTGCAAATTATTAAGTTCTATTAATATAAAGTTTATAAATTAATCCCGTTTCATCACTTATATAGTTCCAGTTTTCAGGATTAACATCAACTTTACTGAAATAGCTCTGTTCTTCTTTCGACAAAATATCATATATTAACTGTCCAACAACTATATGATCAACTTTAGCATAGGCAGTCATTTTTGTAGTAATGCTAATAGTATACCCCAAAATATCATAAATGGGTTTTTTTATATCAATTTTATTTCCCAATTCATTTGCCTTGGAATTATCAACATTCTCAGAAAGAGGAAGATATTTTACAACAACGTTTTCCCCATAATCAATACCTATTCTTACACCCATTTCAGGGTAATCATATTGATTGAGAACGGGATTGAAACCTTGTTTTATCACCTTAATCATAGTTTTTGCACAATTAATTACATTAATACATGGAAGATACGAATTATCGGTGTTTATGTTAAAAAAACCAATTATTGCATCACCAATATATTTTAAAACATAACCGCCATAAAGTCTAATAATCTTAGTCATTTCCTGAGTAAACGCTTGTATGATTTTGGAAAGGCGCTCTATTGGAAGAGTCATTGATAATTTTGTAGAACCAACTATATCGATATGCAAAATAATTGATTTGATTTTAGTATTGGAATAGTTACTCAAAAGTTCTTGTGTTTCATCAAATGGAAAAGTAAATACAGGATCGGTCCTCAATGCCTTCCACATATTCGATTGTGAATTGGATACTATTTTTTTTATGTCAACTATTGCATCCAGATGAAAAACAGATCTAGGTAAATTAATAGGATTATTTTTCGAATATTTTTTTTCCAAATCCTTTTTATCAATTATAGTATGGATAATCCTCCTGACTTCGGATAATTCGATATCTAGCTGTAATGCAATAATTTCTAAAGGTATGCCAGAATCATAAAGATTTATAATTGTTTGTAGCTGCTCATTTTTAGGTATTTGATTAGACAAATTGTTTTCTACATCATTTTCTCTTGCTTGTGAAATATTGATCAAATAAGATAAAATTATGTGGTACTTAAACTATTATGACCAACCTGATAAAAGTATTCACCAAAAAATAAAAAAATAATAAGCAATTTTAAACAACGAAATCTGAAGAATAAATACATTTATTCTTGCACAGTATTAAATAATACATAATATCATATCGACCTCATCATAATAATGTTAATACTTTTTTATTTTTATACATCATTAAACCGTTGTTAGAATAAGACAAAGTGATAAGATGAACAATATCTTAATGTATATTGATTTTAATTATGATTTTTACAATTTTGTTTTAATGTATATTTTTAATATTAGATGTGTATTAGATGTGTTAAGTTATGGTGATAGATCTATAACTGTGGAGGTACCAATACGTTCTATGGCCATAGTTGAATGCCAAAGGATATATATTAAGATGTTATATGTATGTATATTTTATACTTATTTCACAGGCATGTTTCAGAAATACACATAGCTAGAGATTTACAGCCATTTGTAGAAAAAAAGTCATTATAGCAATATGAGAATGAGTACAAAAGTTGATTTAAAACAGATCTATTCATGTAATAGTAGGATAAATGTATTCTGATGGATGAAACGTATACAAAAATAGATGGTACTGAAGCATGGATATGGGTCGCAATAGAACTACCCATAGTAGTTTTGGGAAGTTTATACCTCATACACAAAAAGGAATATGCGAGTAGTAGTAGTAGAATCTTTTTTAAATCGTTAATAGAGAAGGACATGACAGAGACACACATGTATATACATATATAGAGTATATTCTGTTATGGTGGTACTTGATCCTAAAGCACATAGTTCTCTAGATCTTGAGCATCGGTCACATCCATCGTATGAAAAAGAGAGTTATGGAAAGAGTAATGCATTATAAAGCATAGGACCGTAAAGCTATGATGAGTATTATCGCAGTGTATGAAAGAAGAATGTGAATTAAAACATTCTATAAATATGGATGATGTTGACGATGACGACGAGGTTATTTGTTTTCCTGTATAATGAAGTACAAGCCCCACATCAAATTTAAATTGCTAAATCGTTTGAATGGAGTTAACCCGTTAAGTTAAATGTCCGTATTTTAGGCTCTGTTCACTTAACGATAAATCAAGCTTGAAGATGTTCTATCTCTTTTACGAATACCAGAAATAGGACACCTTCAGAAAACATATGTTATGCTTTGTATTTTTATTTTTCAGGTCTTTCTTTAAGAAAGGTATCAGAGAGATTGCCATCTTGCTTTATTAAACGGAATCACGTATATTGGGAACTGGATTCAAAAATACAATCCTCACATGGTATCGTCAAAGAAAAGGAAGGTTTTGGAGTTTGTAATATATGAAACAGTTATAAAAGTTGGCTCTGAATTAATATGGCTTTGAGTCGCTATTGAGATTGAAAGTAAGAAAATCATTGGAATAAGCATATCAAAAGAACAAAAAAATATGTTTGTGGTAGCAGAACAATTCATATCGAACATAGTTGATGAATATGGAGAACATCCCGTTTCAACCAAAGATGATGGCGGTATATGGTATCCACCGCAGCAAGCCTATCAATTTTTGAAACTGTCGCATCACATTCATTCCCATTTGAAAAAAGTATCATTATTGAAATGACGATGCAATATCAAAGATAGAACCAAAGAATGATTTGATGATGATTGCTTTCCCTGTAGAAAAAAGAAGAAATGTAAATTAAAACATGTATTAATTGGTTGAATTTGTTTGTAGATTTCCATAACAAGGAATTATGTCTTGAGTGAACAGAGCTTCTTCCGTTGTATTGATCAATAAATATATTAAACTATTGTTTTACACGTTATAGTTTGCATTTGTTCCTCAGACAAGGAAAATAATCTTTTTTTTAATATAACCTTTTACATATTGCATTGTTTTTTTGGCAATATTTTTTTAAAGGAAGAATTAATTTGATGCTTTAGTTTAAAAATCTAATGGGCCTGTGGATGCCATATGCTTCCGCATATTGAAACCGGATATTAATCATGTTCTTATATAATTCATAAAAATAAATCGCTCTGATACAAACATATTTCGTTTCTTTGATATAGGGGTTACATGATTTCTTACTTTCAATCTCAATAGCGACTCAAAGCCATATTAATTCAGAGCCAACTTTTATAACTGTTTCATATATTACAAACTCCAAAACTTATTCTTTGATGATATCCACTTGGGCTTGTACCTTTTGTATCCATTCCAGACTGAAACATGGTTGTGTTTAAACAGGTTGCAATCTATCAGCTGCTTTTGTTAAAGATATACCAAGAAAATAAAAATACAACCATAACCAGCAAACCTTAAAGGGATCATATTTAATGAAATCATAAAATAGATCGGTATATTCAAACAATAGATTTTTTGTCAAGTGAACAGACCTCGCTACCAATACTACTATAAATATATTAGACGAAATTTGATTTGTTACATAATCTCGATATTTTACTCTAGATGATTTTAATAAATTAGATTATCATTTAATTCACTGTAAACTACCGACAACTTTGCTTTTTAAATTTTAATACAACAAAGCAGTTAACCGTAATTCTAATTATATTTTTTTATCAAACCCACATTATGGCTCTGTTCAGTTAAGTAAATCTTTTAGCTCGAAGACGTCTTATTTCCTTTGTGCTTATCAGAAATAAAACGCCTCCAGAAAACATATATCATGGTCTGTATTTGTATTTTTCAGGATTATCCTTAAGAAGAACATCTTAACAATTGTCTTGTTCTATAAAACGAAACCACGTTTCTATCTGGAACTGGATTCAAAAGAT
>JAICXY010000011.1 GCA_025934495.1 Candidatus Nitrosocosmicus sp. | reverse complement strand
CTTTTTTCCTTAGAAATTATCTTCTTTGGCTTATACTTTTGTATCCAATTCCATATAGAAACATGGTTTCGTTTAATTAAACAAGATAATCTTTTTCTGATGTCTTTCTTAAAGATAATCCTGAAAAATACAAATATAATCCATATTTAACATATTCTGAAGGTGTTCTGTTTCTAGTATTCATAAAAAGAGATAGGACATCTTCAAGCTATAGATTTTATGTTAAATGAACAGTGCCGGATTTTGTTGAATTAAAGAAAGTATTTGTGTAAATTTATTATTCATCTCTTCTTTTAAATTATTAATATCTACCTCATGTTTTTCTTTTAACAATAAAATGTCATTCTCCTTTTGTTCTCCCTTTTGATAAGAGATTATTCTAGAATTATTATTATTTTGAGATAACCAAATGTTTTCTTATACTCTTCAAAGATCTCTTCTTCAGAGGCTTTATAGTAAACTGAATCTAACCCTGTGCTATGGCCAACCATCATTTCACGAATTGTTTTGTGAACTTTTGCTCTTTGCATTTGAGTAATAGCAAATATACGAAATGAATGACATGGATATAACTCATTTCGGTGTTGCTGAACTGACTTCGTCAAATCGTCTAAATCCATATACCTTATTCTTAATCCTAAAGATTCGAGTTTTGGAACTAGAATATTGCGAGTTATTGTGCTTCTATATGTTATTGGGAAGGAATGTGATAATGGGATCTTTTATCAAATGCTTTAATTATTAAATGAATATTTGCAGGACCCCAACCTGTTTCAGTCTTTACCAATTTTTCGCCATATCTTTTACGAAATTCAAGATAGTCGTCTATTGCATTGGCACATTACGGACTGCAAAATGTATAGTGTCTATATTTAGAAGAAGATGAATAAACTTGAACTTGATAGATATAATTTCCTTTTTCATCCATTGCTATTTTTTAAGATCTTTAAGAGGAGCGGGTGAACTGCTCCAACTCTCATGCCAGTGGACGCTAAAAGCAAAATAATGACTTTCTCACGCTCATCTGAGATCTCCAAAAGACGGGAAATTTCTTCCCTGCTGTATGAACGATATTCATATTTATTTTTCGATTCATTCATGAATTTTTTTATCTTTTTGCGATTAATCACTACATCATTTATAGAGAAAAAATGAGTTAATGCAGATAAAAATACATTCTGAGCACTATAAGATAGCTCTTTTTTATGGCGCATATCTATTAACAATTCTATTATGCCTTGTTCTAATAAACGAGAATCTCTGCTTAACAATTCATCAAACGTCGAAAAAGAGATGGATGGCGATCGTAAATAATATTTCAATCGTATAACATATGCTTTTCTTGTAATTGGCGATTTTAAAGAAGAAATAAAGTTTACATATGCATTGTGATTTTCATTTATTAAATCAGATATGGAAACTAATGATGGATCTGATAGTCTAACGCTTTCATACCCAGTTACCTTTTTACCATTTAGTATCATTTTTGTTAAACAAGCGTCCTTTTACTATTTTTTACAATATTAATAACGATGGGATAATATTTAATGGTAAGCTAACCTCATAACTTTAATTATCCTTTATTATAGCTAAGATTTAGAAAATATGAGCCTGTCAAAAACAGATTACGATATCATAGTAGCAGGTGGAGGATTAGCAGGCATGATTGTAGCTTCATCTGCAGCATATTATTCTAATCAAAGATTAAAGATATTAATAGTTGATAGAAATGAAATAAAAATTCAAGGTAGAAAAACAATTTCCGGTTGGATCTGTGGCGATGCTGTTGGAAAAAACACAGTAGACTATATGAAAGACAGAATAAAAATTTCATGGGGATCTCCAGAAATCGAACATCCCGTCAAGGGAGTGGTAGCTTTTTCTCCAGACCATGAAACAAAAGTTTCATTCGATGGTGAAGGATTTATTTTAAATAGAAAACTCTTGCCTCAAAAGCAGTTAAAAGAAGCTAATAATTTAGGAGTAGAAGTAATTAACAATACAACAATAAGAAAATTACTTACAGAAAACAATTATGTAACAGGGATAGAAGCAGAAGATACCAAAACAAAAAAAATTATTAAAAAAACTGCAAAAGTAGTAGTTGATTGCACTGGCGTAACATCTGTTTTAAGAACAAATCTTCCAATAAAATCTTTTATTCAAAGACGAATCGACAGAAATGATCTAGAATCCACAGGAAGGTATATCTACGACTTTAACTCCGAAGAAGGACAAGAAGATAAAACCTTTTTTGATCCAGATTATTGCATAATACATCTAGATCAAAAATTAGCCCCTGGAGGATATGGGTGGGTCTTTCCTAAAGGTAAAAATAAAGTAAACATAGGATTGGGTGTTCAACAAAAGCTTTTTGAAAAAAATAACAAGGAAACAGGAAATAAAAGAGATTTAAAAAAATTAATTGATGACTATGTCAACATAAATCCAGCAATTAAAAATCCAAAATTGTCAAATCAAGAAGAGGATATTGGAAACGAATGGGGCACATGGCAAGTTTCAGTGAGAAGACAAAACGATTGTTTGGTGGCAAATGGATATGTAATGGTAGGTGATTCGGCATGGATGCCAAAACCATTGGATGCAGGGGGCATCGGTCCTGCCATAATAGCGGCGACCATAGCAGGGAAAGATATAGTAGAGGCAATTGAGAGCAACGATGTTTCCGAATCAGGTTTATGGCATTTTAATAAAAATTTTATTAATGAATATGGATACAAAACACCAGGTTTAGAAGTTTTCAGAAGAATGCTGCAACAACTAACTAATGAGCAAATCAATTATGGCATGAAACACTTTTTATCAAAAATGGATATTGAAAAAATTACCAACGGAGAACATCCAGTATTTAGCACTTTAGATAAAATAGGTATGTTGATAAGAGGAACGCTTAATAAAAAACTTGCAGAAGATCTAAAATATACAGCAAATATGAATGAAATACTGGTAGATCACTTTAGAAATTATCCCGATGCTCCTGAAGGGTTTGTAAACTGGTCGAATGTATTAAATAAATATCTTACAGAAGCATTTACAAAATTCATTTAATTTTTTGTTTTTATTTAATAAACGCAATAGAAAACGGAAAACTTTAGATGCAGGTTTAATAGCTAAAGGTAATTCATGCTGTATTTGAGATATTTTTGAATTGATTTAGAAAGGCAGTGCGTTGATATTCTTCCGTCATTGTAACCCTAACATCTTCAATAATTCTTTTAGATACATCTAGTTTTTTTCTTATTCCCGGTACTATATTATCATAGATAGAGAAAGGATAAATCAAATCATAAATAGATTGCATAATTTCAAACAATGATGATGAAAAATCGATATTATTTTTTCTAAGGCAATCATATATCATTCGTTTTATCTCTCCAATGCAATCTAATAATCCAGTGACATAGGCATTTAAAGATACATTCATTGAATCATAACTACTTAAAATTGGTTTTCTGTCCATAATTTCTTTTAATATTAAAGCCTCAACATATTCTTGTTCAGCGGGCCACAAATAACGATCCAAGTCAAAAATAACATGATCCTTCAGTTTTTTAATTAACAAAGAGGATTTCTCTAGCAATGCTCCAGCTTCCAATATTTTATTACTATGTAAAAGAATAATAGATTTACTACATAAAGAAATAACTTCACGGGTTTCTTTTATCAAAGTCTCTCGGTTAATTTCTAATTTTTTCATTTGGTTGGAAAATAGATTTAAGGATTCTTGAACATTATCAAAACTAACTCGGTATGACATGAATAAAGTAAATGTAATCTAATGGTTATAAATAGTAAAGAAAAATGGTTATCGGTTTCCAATTAAAAAAAAATTTATGGGATTATCAAAATAAAAAATACGTTCGATTGACCAACAACATTCGGAGAAGTAGAGGATACAGTTTTGAACATAAACTAGTTAAAAAATTAAACATAGGAGAATGGATGGCAAGAAGGCTAGGTGGTTCGAGTACTGGATTGCCTGACATAGTTGCAGTAAATAATAAAGAATCAATCCTATTATCAATCGAGGCTAAAACCGGGACTAGTAACAGCATTTATGTTCCAAATGATCAAATTGATAGATGTTTTCTAATTACAGATATGTTTGGTATTTATAGTGATAGGCACATTATCCTCGCATTTAAATTTATGAGAAAAAAAAGACAAATTATCGGTGGAGAAGTAAAGTACAAGCCAAGAAAAATTAAAGAATACTACAAAATAATAAAATTTAAAGGAAAACCAAAACATTTTCCAATTATCAAATGCAATTATAACGGGGATACATTTGCCATCTACAAAACTAAAGTTAAAAAAGTAAAATTAAAAGATTTCCACATGCCTTTTAAATATTAATATCTTCAATAATGGCAAATTTAAAAGGAAAATTGAAAATATATTAACAATGACAAGAGTATTATGGAGAGAAGGATGGATAAAACCCCTCCTCACAGAAACACTACCATCTGAAAATTGTAGTGTTTGTAAAAAAGAATTTAATGATTTGGATTTTGTTACATCATGTGAATTCTGTGATATCGGAATTATTCATGATTCATGTGCCAAAGAACACGTCATTTCAGACCATCTTAAAGAATTAGAAGAAAAAATAGAAAAACATAAAGAAAAAAGACTCCACTACTTCCAATAATAATATAGGTTTATAGGATTTAATAATGGTTAATTAATACTACAAGTTAAAGAAATATCATTTTATGGTAAATAATATAATGGGTATTGAGAAAGGATTTGAGCCAATTTCATCTCATCAAATGTATAAGATCGAAGACAACGGAGAGAAAGTATACGGAATGAAAAAATTACTAATGATGGAAAATGCAGGCTCTAAAATATCTGATTTTCTAATAGAACATTTCAAAGACGATCTAAATGAAAAGATAATAGTTGCTATTTGCGGTTTGGGAAATAATGGAGGAGATGCAATAGTTGCCAGTCGTCATCTCTCAGGATATATATCCTCAAAGTTCCCTACAACAAATAATAATCTTGTAGTGATTTTATTAGGTAAACCCGATCAAATAAAAACGGAGGAATCCAAAACAAATTGGAAAATTATTGAAAAAATAAACTCGATAAAGAAAATATTCTTTAATATAGAAGACGATAATACAAAAGATATTGAAGTAGAAATAAAAAGATCTGACATACTAATTGATGGATTGTTGGGAACAGGCATTAAAGGAACAATAAAAGAACCTTTTTCAAATGTGATAGATAAAATAAACCAACAAAAAACAAAATCGTTTATTTTATCTGTAGATATACCTTCAGGATTAAATCCCGATACAGGGGAAATAAATGATAAATCAGTAAAAGCTGACACTACAATAACATTTCACAGAATAAAAAACGGTCTTTTAAAAAATGGCGAACAAGGTGGAAAAATATTACCTGTAAAAATTGGAATTCCAATTGAAGCAGAAATGGAAGTTATCTAAAATGGTAAAAATTGAACAATTTTTAGTAGGTGAAATGGATAATTTTACATATCTAATCATTGATGAAAAAAACAAAAAAGCAATCATCGTAGATCCCTCATGGAATCTTGATAATATTTTCGAGTATTTAGAAAAAAATAAACTTGTCAACACATTGATTATAAATACGCACTCTCATTTTGATCATGTTCTTGGAAATGATCAAGTAGTTAAAATGACTGGAGCAAAAATAATACAACATAAGGCATCACCGTTAAAAAAAGATATCGAAGTAGATGACGGTGAATCAATAAAATTTGGAGATGTCCAAATAAAAGTTATTCATACACCAGGTCATTGCCCGGACAGTATTTGTTTGATCATTGATGACAAAATAATTTTGACAGGAGATACATTATTTGTAGGAAGTTGTGGCAGAATAGATCTCCCCGGTAGTGACCCCGATGAGATGTATTACACCATATATAATAAATTGGCAAATCTTGATGAAAATTTAATTGTTTATCCAGGGCACCACTATGGAAGTACAAAAACATCCATTTTAAAAAACGAGAAGAAATCAAATTTCGTATTTAAATTTCATAATCGTGAAGAATTTTTAAGGTATATGAATACCTAATTCTAAGAATACAGAGTATTGATTTGAAAATACCACAAGTTTTAGCCCCTAACATATGTATAAATATAAAATTTATTATTTTTCAAAAAATAATAATCGTAATGAGAGATCTTGTAAATCGTAATAAACAGATTAAAAAATTTAAGTTATATTATATAAAATGCGAAATGCAAAATTCAAATACCAAAATACATATTGCAAAAAAAAACAATCATTTAGCAAGTAAAAAGTAATTACCGAATTAATAACACTTAATAAAAAAGTAATATCTATACAAATAAATAATCCAATTATTTGATACTCTTTACCCCGTACATTTATATATTTTTACAAGATACATTATAAAAAATTAAAGGTATGGTCAACAAGCAAAACAAGCAAAGTTTTTCAATAAAAAGATACATACAGTAAAGAAATGAGAAATTCTTTTGTAAATATTATCGAATCTAAAAAGGGTAGCAATAGTATAAAAAATTTTAAATCAAACAAATCTTTGTTTTTACTCGCATTATCACATACCGAAACAGCAACAATTCCGGGACTAACCATTGCTGGAGCAAATACCGAATTGATAAAATTTACTCCTGCAGCAGATGCAGAATTCATTCATTTTGGTAAATGCAAATGCATAAATACAATTCCCGCCACACCAGATGGAAAACCGACACCTGCAATAATAACAAAAACAGCATTAGAACTTTCAAATATCCCAATTACAGTAATAGATTCCGGAGTGATAATAAAACCATTACTTCCACATATCGATATAAAATCCGCATCTGGTAAAAACATTGCACTAGAAAAAGCACTTGAATTAAATGAGGTTATATCAAATTATGAAATGGGCAAGATCATAGGTAAACAAATATCTAAAAATAACGACCAGATTATAATTGGAGAAAGTATCCCAGGTGGAACAACTACCGCTTTAGGAGTATTATTATCGTTAGGAATTGATGCTATCAATAAGATCAGCAGCAGTATGCCAGATAATCCTCACGATTTAAAGAATAAAATAATTAAAAAATCACTGTCAAGATCCAATATAAAATTTGGCGATTATCGCCATGATCCATTTGAGGCCATTTCATCTTTAGGTGATCCAATGATGCCAACTGTTTCCGGTATGGTAGAAGAGATCATAGCCAATAACAAAAAAGTGATTTTAGCTGGAGGAACTCAAATGTGTTGTATTTTAGCAATATTAAAATCCCTAGGCATCAAATTCAATAACAATCTATGTATAGGAACAACATCATATATAATAAATGACAAAAAATCAGACCTACCGGGATTATTAAATCAAATAGCAGATGATGTTCCCATTTTTTATATCGATCTAGGATTGGAAAATTCTAAAAAAGTAGGTCTAAGAGCATATGCAGAAGGATTTGTAAAGGAAGGAGCTGGTGCAGGCGGTACTGCAATAGCCGCATCGTTGAAAAACGAATTCCTTACCCAAAAAGATTTTATAATCAAAATTGAAGAGAGTTATTACAATACAATAGAAGAGCCCATAATTTTAAAAAATAAAGGAGAAAAATAACAAAGAATTGAATTTTGATTTAACATGTGAAATATTTAGAAGTAGAGCAGTTTAATCAAATTTTCATTAGAATTTGAATACCTTATGGATTCACTTTTGAAAGTGATCTGTGATATCGCCGTAGATATATATATATAAGATATTATTTACGGTTAATTTTATCCATAAATTTTAAATTCAATACTTTAATTTAAATACAAGATTTTAAGAAATGAAAAGACATGGTTGAAACAGAAAAAATACGGGGAATCATCCTGTTATCTATAGCATTGATAGGTTTTTCAATTTATTCATACATTCTTTTTGGTACTGGTTTTGGAATAGTTTTGATGAAATTAACAGCTATAGCAATAGTTGGAATTATATTTTTTATAATTGGATGGATTGGTTTTACTTTAACCATAAATGAGAAAGATAAATAATAATAAAAGAATAGTTACTTTTTTAAAAATATATCAGTAACGGTCTGATAAATCCTTGGACCCACATCCCTCACTATTTGAGTATGTTTAATTTGATAATCATAATTTGAAAATAAAGAATGGACATAATTTTCCGAATCACCAATAACTTTTGATTTTATATCACTTTTTATATGAGAGAAAAAATGAAGATAACCACCTCCAGGTTTTAAACAATCAACTGACGTATCTATAAATTCAAAAGCTTTCTCTGGTAATGGCATAAGGATCCGATCAGCTTTCTGAATAAACATTTGAGAAGACAATATATCTTGAGCATCACCATTGATAGAAATTATACTATCTTCAACTTTATTTAATTTTGAATTTATTTTACTTAAAATATATGCATCGAGATTTGAATCAATATTGTATATCAACACAGGAGTTTTTTTTGCAATAATTATTGAAAAAGTTCCTACTCCAGCAAACATATTCACAATTGTTTCATTTGCAGATACAAGATTTGATATTCTCAATCTCTCGGTTGATAAACGCGGAGAAAAATAAGAACTGGCTACATTCACAAAAAACTTGCAGCCGTATTCTTTGTATGTAGTAACATATTTGTTTTCTCCCGCAATTAACTCCAATCCCCTCAATCTATATTCACCATCTACCGCAGTATTCTGTAAAAAGATTGATTTTAAATTGGGAATATGTAATAGAAGTGTTTCACCAATAATTTTTTTTTTATGCAATAGAGAATCAGGAATTTTTATAATAGCAATATCGCCTATGATATCAAAAGAAGAAAAAACATTAGAGATTTCAGAATCTAATAAAACATCCTTGAGTAATCTTTTTAAAAACTTTGTCATGAAACCAATACATATATTATTTTTTTATATAGTAATAATTTCCATCTTTTTTTTGTGACCTATCCAAACGGCTTTCTTCTTTATTTACTCTTGGACGGCCAGTAGTTTCATCTCTCCTGAATGTTATATTCAATGACTTTAAAAATTCATTCATACCTATTTCTTTAGTTATTGGTGAAGAACCCACTCCATTAACCCCAGGAATACCATCAAAAATTATCAATGTATCAGAAACTAGGTCAATAAGTTGAATATCATGATCAATAATAAGTGCAGACTTGCCTTTTGCTTTGATCAATCGTTGAACAAACTTTGCTAAAGAAATCCTATCTTCAATATCCAAAAAAGCAGATGGCTCATCAAGTGCATATATATCGGCATCCCTTACTAAAGACAATGATACAGCAACTTTTTGCAATTCACCGCCGCTAAGGCCTTTAACAGATTTATCATAAAGTTTTCTTAAACCCAGTGGATTTAGAATTTGCTCTTCCATCAAAGAACCTTCAAACTGCTGCCCGTTATTTACAGAATAAAGTAATGATCGTACATCACCATCAATATCCTGATTTAGATATTGTGGTTTATAGGATATTCTCACTTCTGAATCTAATTGACCTTCATCTATTTTTTCCAAACCAGATAACATTTTCATAAATGTGGTTTTTCCTAAAGCATTAGCACCAACTATTCCTATAACTTCACCCTGATGAATATCACCATTATTGACCTTAAGATTAAACCCTCCCAACTTTTTTTTCATCGAAGTATAACTTACTATAGACATATTAGATATCATATTTTCAGTAACGTTAGAGATATCGAATCTATAAGATTTATCCCTAAATCTTACATTTTCTGTTGGAATAAATCCTTCCAAAAAGTTATTGATACCAATTTTGGTACTTTGTAGTGTTGAAACTATACCATAAGATCCAGGCTCCCCATAAATTATAAAAACATTATCAGAAAGATAATCCAGTAGAGACATATCATGTTCGACAATCATCACACTCTTGCCATCTTTAGCCAAATTATTGATTACCTTACTTACAGCAAGTCTTTGATAAATGTCGTTATAAGAAGAGGGTTCATCAAAGAAATAATAATCTGCATCCTTGGAAGCAGCAACAGCAACAGCAACTCTTTGGAGCTCTCCACCACTTAAAGTTGAGACATCTTTGGTTAATGAATTTTTTAAACCCAAACTATCGATTAAAAGGTCTCGCATATTTCTTTCATCATATTTTTTCAATAACTCCATTACAGTCCCTTTGAAAATTTTAGGTATCAAATAAACAAGCTGTGGCTTTATTGAAGTTCTTAAAGACTTTGTAGAAATCTTTTCAAAATGTTTTCTTAGTTCAATATTGGAGATTTTATCAAAGATATCTTCCCAATCCAGATCTTTATCAAAATTTCCAAAGTTAGGTTTTATATTTCCAGAGAGTAAATTAATAATTGTTGATTTACCCATACCATTTCTTCCAACCAATCCAGTAACGGATCCTTCTTTTGGAATAGGCAATTTATAAAGTCGAAAACTGTTAATTCCGTATTGATGAATTTTATCTACGCCGACTTCATTGGCAAGGTTTACAATAACAATAGCATCAAAAGGACATTTTTTTACACAAATCGTACATCCAGTGCATAAATCTTCGAATATAACAGCCTTCCCATCATCTGGCCTCTGAACAATACATTCACCACCAGTTTTATTTACAGGACAATAAAGAATACACTCTTGCCCGCATTTTCTTGGTTGGCATAACTCTTGATCGAGAACCGCTACCCTATGAACAAAATTTAGATGTTTATCCAATGTGATATAAGATATTTAGCAAGAATCCTATTTAAATCCTGAATAATTGTAAAGACTAAAATCAAGCAAATACAATAGCAAACTATAAATAAACTTCAAATAATACAATAGGTAGCCGGCCATAGCGCGAGGGCCCGACCCGGACCCATTCCGAACCCGGAAGTCAAACCTCGTGTCGCTGCTGAATACTGACATGCGTGAGCTGTTGGGAAGCAGCAGTGCTGGCGCCCTTATTTCAATTTTACTTAGATAATATATATGAAGAAAAAGATATTTATGATTATCTAAAAAAAAGACAAGTCCTTTAAAAGGAAATGAACCTTAACCAAAATTTAAAAATATAGGGTATCTTATTTTTTTACAAAATATTCGATTCTAACAATTTAACAATCATTCGAATACCAAAACCAGTAGCACCTTTTGGATTATAACTTTTTTCAATAGTACCATCCTGAGTCCATGCCGTACCTGCGATATCAAGATGAGCCCAAGGTACATCATCAACAAAATGTGACAAAAATGCAGCTGCGGTGATAGCACCACCGGTCCTACCGCCAATATTTTTAATGTTTGCAACATTACTTTTTATCAAATCATAATATTCATCAAATAATGGCAGTTGCCAAATTTTTTCACCCGTTTCAACAGAACTATGAATAATCTTTTGAATAAAATCATCATTATTGCCAATTATTCCTGCTACATTTGCTCCCAATGCAATTATACATGCCCCAGTTAGTGTCGCAAAATCAATAATACATTTGGGAGAATAACGCTCTAATCCATAAGATAGAGCATCTGCCAAAATCAACCTTCCTTCTGCGTCAGTATTTAGAACTTCTACAGTTTTGCCATTGTACATCTTTAAAATGTCACCAGGCCTATATGCAGAACTAGAAGGCATATTTTCAACCGAAGGTACAATCCCAACAATATTGAGTGGAATATTTAACATACTCAATGCTTTGAATATACCCAAAATATTACAACCCCCACTTTTATCGAATTTCATTTCATCCATTTTCTCACTGGGTTTGATAGAAATACCACCGGTATCAAAAGTAACAGCTTTGCCAACCAACATAATTGGTTTATCACCGGGCGCTCCTTGATTATGCTCCATTATTATTAATTTTGGCGGGTTTTCGCTACCCTTACCAACTGATATTATACCATTTAATCCTAAATTTTCCATTTGATACTTGTCCAAAATTTTAACTTTTATTTTGTCCGTATCCTCAAGTGATAATGCAGAATTTGCAACCTCAGCAGGCGTAAGAATATTAGGTGGAGAATTAGCAAGATCCCGAGCATAACAAACTGACTGAACAATTATCAAAGTTTTTTTGATTATTTGTTCTAATTCTAATTGATTACTTTCATCAAATATTATTATATCCACATTACAAGAATCGAAGAAATTTGATTTGATTTCACCATTACTTTTATATTTATTGAATTCATATAATGAAAGAGAAAGCCCCTCTACAATAGTTTCAACATTCTTTATAGTAGTCTTATAAAAATTTGAAACAACAATATTTTCAGATTGTAACTCTTTTGCCTTTGTAGAAATAATACCACCAAGTTGACGAATTTTATTATGATCTAATTCATTATATTTTCCTAATCCGAGTAATAAAATTCTAATATATTTATCATTGTCACCCTTATATAAAAATAACAAATTTTTTCCAAACTTCTTTGGTACTTCAGGTATAGTAATTATCATGTCATTAATTTTTTCTTGCAGATCAAGAGGAGTTAGGTTATTTAAATAACCAAGGTCATTATTATCCTCATAAATACCTATAACTAATAAACTATTTGTTAAATCAACTTGATTGTAATTTTTTACGGAAATTTTTACCATAACACCAATTAAAAAACATATTTAATAATTACTTATCTAATTTGAAACTAATATAAACAATAAAAAATAAAATTATAATGGTAATGAGTTTATTTATATAAAATCATGATTACTTCCATTTTATTGAACAACCTATAGATGGATCAAAGTCTCTCTCTATTGGCTGTCCTTTTAATACTTTATTAATGTTCTCTTCCATGGTATTATATGATGGTTTGGTACTAGGTTCCAATGCATCATTAATTTTACCATGAAAAACTAATCGTTTATTTTCATCAAATAAAAATGGATCAGGAGTACAAACAGCACCAAATTCTTTTGCTATATTCTGCGTATCATCAATCAAATATGGAAAATTAAGGGAGTATTCTTTAGAAAATTCTACCATATTATCAAATCCTTCACCCTCATAATTAGGATCGTTACTATTAATTCCAATAACTTGTAAATCAGAGATATCAAATTTAGACTGCAAGCTAACAATATCATTTATTCTTGCTTTAACATAGGGACAATGATTACACATGAAAACTACAAGAAATGATTTTGAATCAAAGTCTTTTAAAGAATACATCTTATTATCAACACCTTTTAGTAAAAAATCAGGAGATACCGAACCAGATACCAACTTTTGAGATGATAATGTTTTAACCACATATTACCATATATTTAAAATAAAATAAATGTTTTCAAATTTTGTATATTATGAAATATACAAAAACAATAGATTAATTTTTTATTGTTTAATATAAGGTCGACCAATCCCTTTAAATAATTTAGCATCAAATGAATTTTGATTCAATAAACCACGACCATCATAAATTGGAGTTTTTCCTGTTTGTTCTTTGGATAAACTAGAATACTCTTTATGATCAGTAGCCAAAATTATTAAATCACGGTTTTTTATTGCATAATCAAGGTCATTTGTTATTTTTATTGTTTTATTTTTAGCAACTAGTAATTCATCATTAGACAATGGATCATGAATTATTATACTTGTAACATTCAATTGCAATAACTTTCTTACCAAAACGTATGTAGGAGAAAGGCGAGTATCTGCAACTCCTCCTCTAAAGGCTAATCCCAATATAGTTATTTTAGATTTTTTTACATCCTTTTTTGTAATTAATTTTAATGCATTAGATATTGCATATAAAGGCATGTTATCGTTGATTGTTCGGCTTGTTTTGGTTAATTTACATTCAATTTTGTTTTTACCTGCGACTTCCAAGATAAAATGAGGATAAATAGGAATGCAAGCTCCTCCAACGCCTATTCCAGGCTTATGGATATGGCAAAATGGTTGAGAATTTGCTGCATTTCTTGCCTCCCAAAAATCAATACCTAATTTTTCACAGACGGCAGATAATTCATTCGCAAGAGCAATGTTAACATCTCTATAAATACCTTCAAATAGTTTTTCGGCTTCTGCTGTTTTAATACTAGAAATTTTAATAACGCCTTTTTTATATAAAAGAGAGAATATTTTTTCAGCCAAGTCCAAACTATACTTTTCAGATCCTGAGACTATCCCAGGATAACCTTCCTCAATATCTTGAATTGCACGACCTTCATAAATTCGTTCAGGATTATAAATAACAAAAAAATCCTTGCTTGATTTTAATTTGCTTGATTTTTCCAGAATAGGGATTAAATATTTTTCTGTTGTTGATGGAGGAACTGATGGATGAAAAGAAACAATATCATTTTTTTTTAAACCTTTACCAATAGATACCGCAACCTCACCTACTGCATTTAGATCGGATTTTTTACTTTTAAGCAAAACTGGAACACAGATCATTTTCAATTTTGAATCGGTCGAAGCTTTAATTGGATCTTCATAAATTAAAAATTTTCCATTTTTTATACCATCACTAAAAGCTTCATTAACACCAGGTTCAGGTATATGAGTAAACCCTTTTTTTGCATTCTCCATTACATTTTGGGATTTATCTACACCTATTATAGTAACACCAGATCTCAGCCAAGACGATGCTATAGAAGCACCGATATGACCCAACCCATATACAGCAACAAGATATTCACCGGATTGAATCTTCTTCGCAATTGAATCCGGTGTTTCCAAATCTAAAGAATTATTTGATGTAAATTCTTTACTTGTTTTATCCTTCAATAATATCACAAATTGTTTAATTTATTTACCTGTTATTATATCTTGGTTGCAACATTAGACAAGCAGCAGACGCTTAAAAAAAAGGAAAATGAAATAAGAATACAACGATTTATTTATTTCGCCATCAACCTTAAACATGTTACCATTAAATAAAAACATCATTACTTATAAAACTTAAAACAAACACACAATCTAAATACAGAAATATAATCATTACCATCCATAGTTAATTAAATACAATAACTTTTAAAGGCTCTTAACTTGAGGAAAAAAAATTTATATTAAACATGGATTTGTTTGGCGATTAGGAAAAATGGATGAAATTTTATCCGAATTTCAGTCATACTACCATAAATTATTGAAAATGATGAGAAAAAATGACAGTTGATAAATTCAAAACAGTTGATAAAACCGTTAAGTTAACAGAACAGAAAAGAAAAATACTTTTAGTTTATGATTTTCTGAATATGGGATAATCAGCGATAAAATGGATGAAAATAAGAAAGGCAAACCATATCCTCTTCAGAATCTCTCTTTCATCCTCATCATCTCAGTCGTTATATCATAGATAGTATATTTTCATTTGCATTATAGAAAAACACAAGAGGAATCATAAAATCCATATAGAAAAGAAAGAATTTACCTATTCCATATATCCAAGTTATTCATACTATCAACATTAATTATTGTTTTTGTTTCAAATAAATTCACAAGTATATCAAAAACAGGTGAAAAATCTACAAGAGAATACAAAATATAAAAGGATAGCCATATCGATAAAAAAAAATTCAGAACATCAACAATCAACATATGAACAAGCACATATTGGACCGCCAATTCAAAGACATTACATCCGAACAGGAAAAAAAATACAAATGGGTGCTAATTCGCCTAAAGTAGATAGATAATAAAGACTTTCGATGTATAACGGAACTAAATACCGCCGCCACCGCCGCCCTACTCAATAATTTACCAAAATTAATATATTTAGTTGAGGTAAATTCATTAAACAATATTATATAATAATTTCATAGAAGAAATTATTTTGGTGTTGGTGTTGATGGTGGATTTAGTAGTTCTGCCTCTAGCAATTGTTGGATTAATTGGACTACCTCTTGTTCAACTTGCTGTCGTGGCAAGTTCAGTTTTGCAGAGAAACTATCAGCCAATTGGTTAATTGTTTTATTACCATCGCAGCTATTCCAGAAATTCACTATATTCTCATTCACCATAAAACCCTGTTCTTTTTCGTTTACTAAGGATATAGAACCATCTTCTTGCTGTAACATTTTTCCTTTTTTTAACGGCAAAAAGGTATTATAATCAATTTGAAATCTAAGAGAAGGTTTCCCGTATCCAAGTTTTTCTCTAACCGCAGGATTCATTTTTTCAATTGACCACGGTGGATCCCATACAATCTCCACATTAATCAAACCAATCCCATCTAGTTTATTCAAGTATTTTTTTACATCACCTACCAATGTATCATGTAACGGACAACCCCTAGTTGTCATAGTCATTTTTATATCTACATCATTTTTATCAGATACATTTACTCCATAAATCAAACCCAAATCAACAACATTGACTGGTACTTCAGGATCCATGCATTTACGTAATTCTGAAAATACCTGCTCCTTTGAAATTTGCTGTGGATTCACCATTCAAATTGTAATTACCTGCTTTTTAAATTTTATTTTATTTTTTAATTTATAATTTATTTATATTAGGCATAATCATTTGATTTCAAATACCTCAAAAATACTTTTTTCAAAAGGAGGATTTAAAATTCCTTTCTCTGTGATTATACCAGTTATCAAGTTTGGGGGAGTAATATCAAATGCAGGGTTAAAAACTCTAACTTCTTTAGGAGCTATCCTTTTACCTGCAATTTTTACTACTTCATCTGCAGATCGCTCTTCTATAACAATGCTATCAAGATCACTCTCTAAATCAAAAGTAGAAAGAGGGGCAGCCACATAAAATGGGACATTATGCGAATTGGCCAATAGTGCAACCTGGTATGTTCCAATTTTATTGAATACATGTCCGCTTTTTAATATTCTATCTGCACCAACTACAACTTTATCAATCATTTTATTCATCATAAGATAACCCACAGCGGTATCGGGTACTAAACTTACGTCAATTTTATCATAAATTAATTCAAAAGCAGTAAGTCTTGAACCTTGCATAACAGGTCTTGTCTCGGTTGCAAATACACTTATTTTTTTTCCAGATTCTTTGGCAGATCGTAAAACACCAAGTGCAGTCCCGTAAGACACGGTAGCTAGTGCACCTGCATTACAATGTGTCATTATTACATCTCCATTATTAATGAGATCAGAACCAAATCGCCCCATGTTTTTATTGGCCTTAATATCATCATCTGACATTTCTTTTACCATTTTAATAATATTCTCTTTAATTTCATGGACAGTGTCGTATTTGGCTGATTCCGCCATTATCTTATCCAAGCCCCATTTCAAATTAATAGCAGTTGGTCTTGTTTTTAATAGAATATCATAAGCAGTCCAAAGCCCAGAAAATAACTCCTCTTTATTATTAGAATTATAGTTAACAGCATAAAGTGCAAGTCCCATAGCAGCTGCAACACCAATTGCAGGGGCACCCCTAATAGACAAGTTTTTTATAGCATTAGCTACTTCATAATGATTTTTACAAACAATATACTCCAAAGTTTCAGGCAATTTCGTCTGATCTATCAATCTGACAGAACCTAAACCGGCATCATCCCACGTTATGGTTAATAAAGCATTGTCATTACCTTCTATAGACATATAACAAAAAAACAAAGAATGATTATTTATTTCTACCAAAAAGACATAATAATAATATTAGTGGTGGTGTGGTGGTGCTTTGTTGCCTGATTCAAAAAAACAATTAAACTCTGATCCATTTAGAACAATAATGATCTGATCTAATTTTAATTGTTTTCGTTTATTCTATCAACAAAAAGTTAAATAATGATACAGTACAATCATGCAACAAAGCATAGTAGTGTAATGTAGTAATTTTCAACAGATTTTTAATTTGGACATACCTATGTATTTGACATGGAAAACAGTTTAAGTCAAATTTTACAATTACCAAAAAGAAAACTCATAGTTTCTTTAAATGATATTACATTAAATAAAAATAAAAACATTGAAAATATAGTTTTTATTCTCATGGTAGAAGAATCGCTCGGTTCGGCTGGTGGCAGAGGTGGAGGATCAGGAAATAGAAAAATCGACAAAATAATAGGATTTAAAATAATCGAAGGTAAAGAAGTAAAAATTTTTGAAACAGAGAATACAGAAATTATTGAAAAGTTCGACATACCATATAATGCAGTAGCCATGGATATCATTCTCGAATCCGGTGAACCATTTGTAATACAAGGTATTACAGATTCAGAGATGATAAAAGAATATTTAAAAATAATAAATAGTCTTTGATATATTTAATTTGGTCTTTTAATATGTACATAGTAAAAATGTTCTTGTCGACAATTAAATGAACAAAATTCAGAAGTACATGTATTTTTATTCTCAAAATTACATTTTATTGGTTCCACATTATTAAATTTATTATTACAAAAAGTACAAACAAATTCAAGAAAAGGAATTTCTTTTTTTGTGAAATATATACCGCAGTTTCTTTTTTCTTTGTACCAAAGTATTTGATAATTAGTTTTTTCCATAAAAGTCATAACTCGATCATAGGCCTCGTAAAAACCCATAGCATAAAATTGCCTATAATAAATTTTTCTTAAAGTATTCGGTTGTATAAAAGCAACTATCCATTTTTCTTCCACCGGATTTTCCAATTCATCTTTTTTTGAAAAGTCATCGAAATCAGAATAATCATCGATATCTTCCATCTTAGATCTCTTTTAAATTTATATCTGCCAAACCTTTACTTATCAGATAAACAGCTACATACTCTGGAACAGAATTTGAACCTTTATTTAAGTTATATTTTTTTCCTTTAAAAAAAATAGAAGTGTCAATTTTGGAAACAATCTCAATTGTAGATTTATCAAAAAAACAAGCATCTTTAAAAGGATCAAAAGAATCAACATCATTACAAAGAATTTTGGCAAATCCGCTTTTACTATTTAATGATCCGGCAAGTCTAAATATTCTATGTATATCCATTGTAACCATAGGATCGATTTTTACAGAAAGATCTTCTATGGTCTTTGCAACTTTTTGTTGAAAATCACAATTCCAAATAGTTTCTAATTTTTCTATTTGTTTGATAAAATTATTATCCGCATTTTTCCCAGAATAAAAATTAATTTTCAGGTTTTTAAGTATTCTTCCTCTCCAGCCGCAGTCTAAAAGTTGTTTATTTTTTAATATGGGGATAAATTTTTTATCATTATTTATTTTTAATCCCAATGTTTCCAGTTTAAATCCTTTGCCCAAAAGATAACTTGAAATTTCTGCCCTCTCAACAGAAAGTAAAGGCAAATAATCTTTATCCGCAACGTGTAGATGAAATCCATTATTTCCAGAAAAATACACGGATATAGTTTTACTATCTATCCCAAAATCTTCTACTAATAAATTTATTAACTTCTTGACTTCTTTTTTTAAAAAAAATATACAATTTTTGCATGGAATTTCGATAACATTTAATCGAGAACCATTACAATTACTACATTTTTCTAAAACTCCAGCATTTATCAAATTACACCCGTGGCATCTTGTATAATTGTGTTCAAGAGTACATTCAAGATGCAAATCCTTTCCATCAATATCAAATATTAATTCCGAACCATACCACTCTTTTTTATCCATAGGTTCACTAGGATTTCTATAAAAAGAGGAGGAGCAATAAATATCGGAAGGGGAAAATTTTAAAACAAAAGCGTATATTTCACCAGGACTATTGAATGAAAAATGGCGATACATTTTCTCATCAAAATAACGGAAACCAAATTCATGTAAATTTATTTTTTCAGGTAAAGCGACATTTATAAAATATTTAAAATAGTATTTTTTAAAAGTTTTTTTTAACCAAAGTTGGTTATTATTTGAAGGCTCCGAATTTTTAAAATCTATTTTTAATGTAGGTTCATTTTCTTTTAGCATATCAGCAGCATTTTTTAGATCACTTTTACTGTTAGTTGAAAAGATCACTTTATTTTCTTAACCCTTTCCTTCTTCTTTTTCTATTTCATCTCTTCTCTTTCCCAATAGCTGAATAGGATTGATTATGCCTTTGCATACAAAAGTTTCATGACATAAATTTTGTAATTTTATTTTTTCACATGATGGAACAAAGTATTTCTTTGAACTACCCTTTTTACCCGATAAATGTTCTAATTGATACCGTGTTATTTGTTCATTATAATCGGGTAATTTTTTAAAAATCTCAATTATTTCTTCGATGTTTTTTTCCGAAAATAACAAAAAGGTTGCCAGCAATAACCTTGCTGAATGCGGCAAATTTTCGCCATTATTCAAAACTTTATAAATATGATCAATACATGGAGGAGTTGTACGGTTTTTATTCACATGATCCGAAACTTTGGATCTTTTATTTATTGAATCCCAATATATTTTTAAATTTTGAGATTTCTTTAATACCTTATCTGGAAATGTTACTAATTTCATATTTTTGATTTTATCAATGATTAACAAACTCAGTTCATTTCTGAACAAACGCACTATTTCATTAACGTTAAGATAAACAAAACCATTTTTGACAGTACGGTTTATTAATTTCCATTCTTCTTCATGAAAAACTATAGAACGATGTATATAGTCAATAACCCTAATCTTGTAAAATTCATTAACAATGGTTTCACAAAAAATATCTATTTTAAATATTTCATTGAAAATTTTTAATAAAATTAATCTTTTCTTTTCGTCTTTAAAAGAGTTTTTAAGATCTTCTACCAAATACTTCTCAAATCTCATTGATTCAAATAATGCAAATTTTTTTGTTATAATATCAATAGAAGCAGATTTTAATATCAATAATGAAGCCAAAAAGGTTAAAATTTCTATCTCAAATTTTTCTAATTTGTAATTCGTTTCACCATTTTTTATGAAATTATCTATTTTGTTAAAAGATCTGTTTAATATAAATTCCATTTCAGTTCGGTCAAATTCTTGTAGATCAAAATGAGTTTCTTTAACGTATGTTGAAGCCTCATTTAAGAAAGGATATTTAGCGAGATCATTTGTACCCAGTTTAATTGACAATTGCCCTTTTACAACATCTATTTCATTTAAACCAATTAAAATTTTTCTTAATAAAACAAATAAATTTAGAGGTATTTCTATGGATTGTAGATAGATTTATGGATAAATTACAATTGTCAGAGTATTGTAAAAATTTAAAACATTCAGATTGCAAAGAATGCATGTGTAATTGTCATGTCCCCGGCACAATGGAAAATTTAGCAAGAAAGATTTCTTTACTTGACAAATCAAGTCCAGGAATAGGTGAAACCATATAACATAACTTCACCATTTTCTACAATAATAATTAGAACCGCAATTTACTACCGTGTTTACAAAAAAATAACATTTAATTATGGTCAATTACCAACGTCCCCCTCATCATATTCTTCTTCTTCTTCTTCTTCTTCTTCTTTAATTAAATTGCCGGAAGTCTCATCGGTGATTGGAATCACTGTATCAGAACTCGACCAGAATTTTGGATATGTATTAGGTTTCATCACTATTCTTTTTATTTGAAAAGACATTCCCTTTTTTTGTTTAAAAAAGTCATCAAATTCTAACAACGAAATTCCTAGGCCAACAATTTCACCCTTTTGTGTATAAATACCGACTAGGTCATCCTTTTTTAAATTTTTAGGGATAGAAACAACTCCAGGCAATGCTAGCTGTGCACCATGACATAATGCATCAACGGCAGTATCTCGAATCACAACAGCTGGAATATGAGTCAAGGCAGATTCTATAGGAAGAATTAATTTTCGTAATTTTTCCTCTTCTTTTTTTTCAGTATAAAGAAAGAATGCATCAACTAAATCATGAAGTCTGACAAATTTTGATTCGTCATTGAAATCCCACACCTTAGTCCTCCGTAATTCAATCATGGATGCACCTGCTTCGAGAATTTCACCTATGTCGTAGATCAATTTTCGGATATAAGTTCCGGATTCACATAGAACCCTCATTAAAATAAGTCGATCATATTGATCTAGCAAATCCATTTCGTAAATAGTTCTAATTCGGGTTTGACGCTTTACCGAAGATCTTTGTGGTGGTTTTTGAAAAATTTGCCCTGTAAATTCTTTTATTATTTTTGTCAGTTTTTCAACAGGAATTTGATTATGAATTCTAGCAAGTGCGACATATTCCTTTGGTCCCAATAATAAAACTGGAACTATCTTTGTACCTTCTTCAAGACCTATAGGTAATAATCCGGTAGTACCAGGATCGAGAGTACCACTATGCCCAGCTTTTTCTAATCCCAATATTTTTTTAACATATGAAACAACCTCATGACTTGTGTGACCAGGAGGTTTATCCAATAAAATTAATCCATAATTAAGTAAATTTCTAATTGGTCTATTATATGGATAGTAACCATAATTTTCATCTGTTCCACTATCATTTACTATTATTAAATTTTCCAGTTGTGGTAGACTTTGATCCATATATTTTCTAAATTAATATGTCATAAATAAATCAAGAACTCAAAACATTTTCAATAATTTTTATACATAGATCAATCAGACAATCCAAAGACAATAAATCGGTATTTAAAGCAAAATCAAAAATATCTAGTTTCTCACCAAAATCAAAATTGTAAATCTTTTTATATATTAATTTATTTTCAGTATCACGTCTTAATACAATTTCTTTTGCCTCATCGATCTCGATATTGTCCCTCATGGCCATTCGCTTTGCTCTATTACCAACAGAACCTTGTAACCAAAAGTTAATTGTGGCATCCGAAATCCAAGGGAGAGTATAACTAGTGATAACAACATTTCCATCTTTAACTAATCTAATCAATCTATTATCAACTTCTTTATCAAAATACGGATCATTGTTCCGGGTGTTCATAAAATTTTGGGCTTCATCAGTATCCCACCAATCATGATTTAAAGAGGAAGAATAACCTTGTTCATATGCCATCATCTTTAGAATATCACCACCATTCCATAGTTTTAGGTTGAATTTTTTTGCTATATTTTCTGCGATAGTAGTTTTACCTACTGCTGGCCAGCCAGAGATTACCACACTTATATTTTTTTTATTTTTATTTTTATTTTTATTTTTTAATTCCTTTTTAATACAATTTTTTTCACTTGACCCCATTTTTAACACTAAAACTAATTTTTCTCTTTGTCAATTCTAGAATATATAAAGTTATCAATAAAGTTAATTTTATTTAGTTCATCGAATGTAAAAATAATCGAATTATATAATAAACATACACATATAATGTATTAATTAGATATTTCCAGATTTTTTAAATTCAAATTTCCGTATATGTATAAGATTAAAAATAAAGGATATAAAATTTATTAAAGATCCCCTTAAATTTCCAATCAATCATCCCATAAACAAAAAGAGAAAAATAAAATATTATTATTTAATTTGTTCTTGATTCATAATTGTTTTGCAAATTTTATTAGTTGTTTCTTCTAGCTGGCCATCATTATTAGAGATGATTGAAAAAGGACAGCCAGAGATTATAGAACTTGATGCAATCATTATTTTTGATATATCCAATTCATTAGATATATCATTTTTTGAAATTAAATCTCTTTGTCTTGCAATATCGGTTTTGCGTCTTTCATAAATTTCATCAGAATTTGCAGTTAAAAGGATCAATTGAGAGGGATTTAAAATATTTAGTAATTTGTATGGTATTCCAGGATAATATCCGCCGGCAGTATTTATAAAAAGATGGGTATCGACAATAACTAGTTCGTTTTCAAGTGAAAATATATAATTTGCGGTCATTTCTTGTAATGATCTTTGTTGTTCGAGGGATAATTTTCGAAGTTCATCCCTATTTGATATTGATAAAAGTCTTGCCTGTTCAAACATTATTGTCCCAAACTCGGCCATTTTTATATCGATCCCCTGTTTAGAAAGAGTATTCAAAACATTTGTTATAACAGTAGATTTTCCAACTCCAGGAATTCCAACTATTATAACCCTTTTAGTCATACGATCTTTAATGAAAAAGAAGACCATTATTTTTATCTTTATAATTATCTATTGATATAGCGAAAATAAAAAAATAAAAAAATAAAAAATTAGATACCCATGTTATCTAATCTCTACCTAGCAAGGTTGCAAGTTTTGGCATATGAACATCTACCTGTTCTCTGACCAATAGGTTATAGTAATTTACAAGTATATCGACCATAAGCAACATCCCTATTCCAGATCCAAAAACATTAAACACATTCGAAACAGAAGCCAATAATCCAATAATTATTCCACCAATAATAGTAACAGATGGAATATATCGATTTAGTAAGGATTCAACAGAGCTTTCTGATCGTCGAAACCCCGGTACTTGCACGTCTGCATCAAGTAGATTTTTTGCAGCAGCTTTTGCCGATAAGCCTCCGAGTTCAACCCAAAGTCTCCCAAAAACGGTTACAATAGCTGTAAGAAACAGCACATACACTATTGCATGGACTGGATCAGCCATTGTTCTGTCAAAGGATCCAGGCGCGGTAATATAATAAAATATGCCCCCCGTAGGATTGTTCGACTGCGGACTATACTGAGCTATATAATTAAACACAGGATTATTATTACCAGGATTGTAATTCGCCCACAGCATATGACCAACAAACATTGCATTAGCTAGTAATGCAGAAGATAGAATTACAGGTATGTTGGATGTATAAAGGAGTTTTATTGGATATGTCGCGGTAAACCCCCGGTATCGAGTAGATACAATTGGAATATCAATATGGATGCCTTGTGTATATACAAGTAACGCCAGTATTCCTCCTGTGATACCAAATCCGAAAAGACTAGGCAAGTTGGCTACTGGCTCCGGTGGCACCGAACGCAATAAGGCCTCACCAATATGCCCAGAAGCACCGCTAGTTATCAGAAATGGTATAAGTCCAGAGAACTCTTGGTAGTTAGGAATCGGTATAGGGTTAAAAATTGCCCAAAGAATCTGCTGAGCAACTCCAGCTGCGATGAATATACTTATTCCAGAACCAAGGCCCCACCCCTTCTGAACCAGTTCATCCAAATACATAACAATAACACTAGAACCTATCAATTGCGCTACAAGTATTGCCAAATGATAATGAGTTGGCGTTTGAGGCCCATAAACACTAATACCATAAAGTGATCCTTCTGCAATAATAACAATTATTGTAACAATTTTAGTTGCAGAAGTAAAAAGCGAACGATCATCAGGGTCTTTAAAATTTAATTTTAATATATCTGATCCCTTTAGTAACTGCATTAATAATCCCGCAGTAACTATAGGTCCAATACCGAGTTCTAAAAGCGTTCTTTGCTGAGCTGCAAAAATTACCCTTGCAAAAGCTAATGGATCGGCGCCACCAGGATTTACATGAGTACCAAATAATGGAACTTGCCCCATTACAAAATATATTAATAAAGCAAGACCAGTCCAAATTAATTTATTTTTAAGTGTAATTTTCTTTTTTGGTTTTTCAATTTGAGGAATAACAGGTGAAACTTTCTTTACAACTGTTCTAAAAATACCACCACTAAGCAGTGAGCTCATTTGAAATTAACACCTCGCCTCCAGCCTGATTAATTTTATCTTTTGCAGATTTTGAAACTTTTTTAATTTTAATCGTTAAAGCTGCATCTACCTGCCCAACGCCCAAAAGTTTTCCATAACCCAACTCATCTAAATCCAAAATTATTTTTCCGTCTTCATTTGCTTTGGAATGTTTCATTAATTGGTTTAAATCTTTAACATTAAGCCATTTAGATACATCACTTTTACGCATAGCATGAAATTGTTCATGTCCAAAATGGTCAGGTTCCTCAATAACAGTTCGTATATAGAAATGTTTATGTTTTCCAGCACCACCAACTCCACCACGACTACCAGAAGCACGATGTTGACCTATCTGGCCCCAGCCACAAAAACGAGTTCCCCGCTGTCTTCTACTTTTTCTTAAACGAGTAGCCATAATACATTATCCCCCATTCTATCCATTATTTCATTAAATTAATGAAATTAAATATTAAAGTTTTCAATGTCAAAAGATCCAAACTAGTATTCATTTTATTTCCCTACATCATCCTTTTTACTAAAGATATTAATTCTTTATTATCACCAAGAATACCATTTTGAGAGTATGAACGTTTAGATTTTTTCTTAAATCCACCTTTTGGAGGATTTAAAGCAAACCATGGTTTAATTCCAGAAATTTTTGATAAATAAGTCTGATTTTGAGATAACGTTGATACAACCTGGTTTATATCAGCATTATTTAATTCATTATTTTCACTATTGCGATTATTATCCAACTGCTCTCCTGCATCCAATGTTGTCGTTGTTATCAATCTAGATGCTGTCACTCGACCTTTTTTTTCTATAAATTCTTTTATAAAAGCATCATCCACACTTGTCCAGGAAACTAATTCCTTAATCTTTCTAAGCATTCCTAAAGTTTGTTCATTTTCTGGAATTATTGTGGCGCGAAATTTCTTATTTAAATGGAGACTTTCAAGGGTCAAATTCGCCCACCGTGGAACATTTACAGTTCCTTTCATTCTTACTACTAAATACACCATCGCGATATCTATCCTGTTTGAAATGTATTTCTTAACGCACTAAAAATAGCTTTGGCAGTAGATGACATCGTACTAGTTGATCCATATGATCGAGTCCATGCATCCTTTAAACCGGCTAATTTTAATAGATTTTTAATATGCTCCCCTGCCACAATACCTAAACCCCTAGGGCCAGGTATTAATTCTATAGTAACACTTCCGCCTCTACCCATTACTTTAAAAGGTACAGAGTGAGGCTGATTACATCTACACTCCCAGCTTCCACATCCAAGTTTTACTGGAATCACGTTCAGATAAGTGGCATTAGTTGCCTTATCAATAGCGTTTCTCATTTGATGAGCCTTTCCTTTACCTAAACCAAACCATCCAGACTCATTACCTAGAGCAACCAAAGCATTAAATCGAGTCAATTCTCCTGCATCTGTTTGTTTTTGTACTATATCTACACTAACTACCTGAGTCTTGACATCTGGCAACAGATGTTTTACAATTTCAGCCTCTTGTATTCTCAAGCCATTTTCAAATATTTCTTCCATAGTCTTTATTTTTCCACTTGCTACCATCATTCCCAAAGTAGTTCGGGGTTTCCATTCAATTTCTGATTCACCCTGTCTAGCCATTCTACTCATTTTTTTCACCCATATAGATAACTGAATATGATTTGATAATTTTTAAATTATTTATTTTAAGCAAACATACTACTACCTTATTAAAAATAGATTTTTTTTTATTTATTACTCTTTCGTTAATTAATTTAAATACCATTACCTTTAACCTCAATCAAAATCAATTGAAAGAATTTTATTCTTTATTTCTTCAAAGTGTTTTGGATAATCTTCTGGATCCAGATTGTTATTTAATAACTTTGAAAATCTTTTTTCATAGAGACCTTTTTCCTTTTTTAAAGCTGCGGCATATTGTGAAACATGGGTAGCATTTATTCTATTATCATCAGGCAATGAATCTTCAGATAAAGGGATCTCAACTCCAGCCGAAGACACTCCTTTTAAGCATGCCGCAACCTTGCTTGTAAATGTGGTTTTCCCGGTATACAATATGGCGGAATTATTATTTTTACCAAGCATTTTCCTACCGATTAATAAACCTACAAGAAAACTAGCAGACAGGTTATTCGAAGAACCCTTCCATCCATATTTTGCGAGTTCTTTACTATTTGAAAAATTAAGAACAGTATCTCCCCTCAAACCAGGTTTTATCAATTGGCAATGGATATGCTCATTACTGGTTTTTATGGTAATAAAATTACGTCTACCAATTAATACTGCTTTTCGTTTTCTGTAATTTGTTTTATTAGTTCTAATTCTTTTAAGTGTTCTAATATAAGACATTCATTTCACCCTCTCTCCCTCTTCTCTTTATCTAACAAACAACAAAAACCTTTTGAATCTCTTATAAACGTTTTAACTTTATAATATATATTTTATTTTTTTAATAATTTTTGAATATTGTTATTATTGTCGACCTTTGTTAGCTATTAAACTTGCAAATATACCAGCCCCTATACCATTATCAATATTTACAACCGCCAGTCCAAAAGTACAGCTTTGAAGCATTGAGGATAATGAACCCACTCCGTTCGAACCAAATCCATATCCAATTGAGGCAGGAACTCCAATTACAGGAATATTAACTAACGAAGTAACCACCGATGATAGAGCCCCCTCCATTCCTGCAACTACTACCAAAACATCAACATTATTAGATATCATCTCTTTGAGTGATAAAAGCAAACGATGAATTCCGGCTATACCAACGTCATAACCAAGGTGGGTTGAACACCCCATAGAAATGCAAGCTATTCGAACCTCTTCAGCAATTCCAATATCAGAGGTGCCTCCACAAATAATGCCAATTTTGCCACCTTTATTAGCAGGCAAGGATCCTATTTTATCATATACTAAAATTGAAGTACTTTTATAGCCTCTTTCGACAATAAATCCTTTTTTTTTAAAATGTAAAATCAATTTTTTTATGATTACAGGTTTGATTTTACTAATTACCACATAACCTTTTTTTTCCATGATTTTATTAGAGATGGAAACTATTTCTACCATATTTTTATTTATTGCCAAAATTACTTCAGGAGTAAATTTTCTTAGATCTCTATTCACATCTATTTGTGCAATATTATTTTCAATGTATTCTATAGAAAAAAGGGATATATTTTTTATTACGTCATCTAGACTTTTCTTGTCATTATAATAATCTAGTAAAATATCCTTTAATTCCATTTTAATATTTTATTCAATTGGAAGGTTAGAGATGGCCTCTTTAACGCTATTTGCACCTTTCATAAATTCATTTTTTTCAAATTCATCCAACGATAATTCTATGATCCTCTCGATCCCGTTTTTCCCGACTATTGCAGGAACACCAAGACATACATCTTTAACTCCATATTGTCCTTCAAGGAGGGCAGAAAGTGGTATCAATTTCTTTTTATCTTTAACTATTGATTCAACCATAGTAGCAACAGCATTTCCAGGGGCATAGACTGTTGCACCTTTATATTTAATCACATCGGCGGCTATTTGTTTGGTTTTTTCATAAATATCACTAGCTTGGTTTTTGTCGATAAACGCTTGGAGAGGAATTCCAGAAATGGATGAAAATCGGATAAGAGGTAGCATATTTTCTCCATGTTCCCCTATGACCATAGCAGATATAGAATTTCTAGATATTTGAGTAAAATCATGGATAAAACTAGTAAACCTAGAAAGATCCAGCATACCGCCCATACCCATCACCCGATTTGATGCAAAACCAGTAGTTTTCAATGCCAAATATGTCATTGGATCGAGAGGATTTGTTACTACAATTAAAATACAGTTATTGATATCGACATTTTCGGCAATTTTTAAGGATACATCCTTCACTATCGAAGCGTTGGTTTTGAGCAGATCCATCCTAGTCATGCCAGGTTTTCGACCGACACCTGCAACCAAAACAACAATATCAGAACCATTTAATTCACCATAATCATTAGATCCTACCACATAGCTGTCTAACCCCTTTTCTGAAAGTTGATGATTGATATCCATTGCTTCGCCTTGTGGTAAACCTTCAACAATATCAAGCAAATTTATTTTAGGATCCAATTCTCGAAGACCACAATTTAATGCAATTGATGCACCAACTTTTCCTGAACCAATAATAGATATAGTCATAATAAAGGTGACAATAATTTTTTATTTATAGTTTTAATTATTTTCATTAAAAAAAAAGTATTAATAAATCATAATAAGAAATAAAGACCTAAATAAACTCATTAAAGAAAGATAAGATTATTACCAGGTATATTGAATGAATAAAATAATAATCATTGATCCACAATTAACAGGTATTTCCGGCGATATGTTACTTTCAAGTCTAGTAGATAGCGGAGCAGATAAAAATAAAATTATAAATAATATCGATAAAATACAAAATCATTTTCCCGATACAAAAATCAACAAGATTGAATTTATCAAAACAGAATCAAATGGTATAAAGGCCACAAGATTCGTCTTTGATTTTGATGAAAAAATAAAAGAAAAAAATGCGACAGATATGTATAGAATAATTGCAAACTGCTGCCATAATATCAACCTGTCTGAAAAAGCAAAAAAATTTGCTATCGAATCCATAAAGACAATTATCAAAGTAGAATCAATAATCCACAATAAAGAAATAAAAGAACTACATCTTCATGAATCATCTAGTATTGATACAGGGGCAGACTTAATCGGATGTGCAACAGCACTTGATGATCTTGACTTGTTGAATAATTCCACTTTTTACACGACCAAAGTTGCTGTTGGTGGAGGACTCACAAAATTCTCTCATGGAGTAATTGTCAATCCAACTAATGCAATTTTGGAAATTTTTAAAATTTTTAAAATCCCCATAAAAGGAGGGCCTATCCAAACAGAGTTAACTACCCCTACAGGAGCATCAATGTTAGTAAACTTAAACCCAGAGAAGATTACAAATTACCCGGAATTTATTCCAGAAAAAGTAGGTTATGGAACAGGAACAAAGGAATTTGAAGGGATACCCAATATTCTGAGAATCTCAATAGGTGTACCTGAATTTTTCAACAACATTCAAACAGATGTTGTAACCGTACTTGAAACAAATATTGACGATATAAGCGGAGAGATAATAGGAAATTTAATAGACAAAATATCAACAGAGAATCCCCTTGTAAAAGATATTACAATAATGAATGGAATAACCAAAAAAAATAGGCCTACTTATGTACTCAAGGTAATATGTTCTGAAGATATCGAAAAAGAAATTGCCAAAACAATATTTCAAGAAACGGGAACCCTAGGGATAAGAAAATCAAAACTGGAAAGATATATTTTATCAAGATTTAACCTACTAGTCCCAATAGAGATAGAAAAAGAAAATTTCGTTATTAATGTAAAAATATCAAAGAGAACTGATGGTGAAATAACAAACATAAAACCTGAATTTGAAGATGTAAAAAAAATTGCAGACAAATTAAATTATCCATTGAAAAGGACAATAGAGATTGTCAATAATTTAATATCCCAAAGAAATCTATATGATATTTAATATATTTTGAAATCAAAAACAACAGGAACAACAATAGAAGAAGAAGAAGAAGAAGAAGAACCAGTTAAAAGCAAGGATAAAAATGACAACAATGAGAAATACAAAAAACTAATTGAGTGGTTTGAATTAAAATTTAAAGATAAAAAGGATAGATTTTTGATAGCTTTATCTGGTGGAGTGGACAGCGCAGTTGTTGCAATGGTCGCAAAAAAGGCTTTAGGTAAAGATAATGTTTTAGCAATTACAGCAAACTATCAAACACTATCCAAAGAGGAATTAAATACTGCTGTAAAAGTAGCTCATGAGCTTGACATCAATCATAAAATAATTGAATACGACGAATTAGAAAATCCAGAATATATAAAAAACGATAGTTCAAGGTGTTTCCATTGCAGAAATGAACTAGCAGATAATCTCATAAAAATAGCCAACAAAGAGAATTTCAAACTAATAGTTGACGGAAGTAATACTGATGATTTAAATGATTACAGACCCGGAATGATAGCACTACATGAAAAAGGTATTAAAAGTCCTTTAATAGAAACAGGTTTCAATAAAAAAGACATACGGAATCTAGCCAAAGTTAATAATCTTTCAATTTATGATAAGCCATCAAATGCATGTCTTGCATCAAGAATATCAAAAAATATAGAAATTACACCTCTAAAGTTAAAAAGAGTAGAAAATTGCGAATTATTAATTAAAGAGATTTTTAAGGTTAAACAGGTGAGGGTTAGGGATCATGGAGATCTGGCCAGGATAGAAGTAGAAAAAGAGGAATTAATAAAATTATTTGATATAGACAAGTTAAATCAAATAAAGATACCTTTTAAGGAATATGGATTTAAACATATCACAATAGATATAGAAGGATATAGAAAAAGTGGATTAATTTTAGCCGGTAAAATATCCAATCTAACAAAAAAAACAAATGAGCAATAATGACATTAAACAAAAAGAGAAACAACAGTAAACTAGTATATTTAGATAATGCGGCTTCAACACCGATACATAAAGAAGTTGTTGATGAAATGCTTCCATTTATACACGATGATTATGGAAATCCATCATCTCTACACAAGTTAGGACGAAAGTCAAGACAAGGTATTTTGAATTCTCGGTTTAGAATTGCCAAGTCAATAAAAGCTAATATTAATGAAATTTATTTCACATCTGGAGGAACAGAGTCTAATAATCTAGCACTTGTTGGTTCTGCAAAATTAATAAATAAAATTAATCCATCCTGTAATCAAATAATAGTATCAGAAATAGAGCATGACTCAGTATTAGAAACCGTAAAAAGTATTGAAAAAGAGATGAAATTCAAGGTCGATTTATCACCTGTAAACAGTGATGGCATTATCAATGAAGAAAAATTTAACGAATTGGTTTCACCACAAACTGCTATTATAAGCATTATGCTCGTTAATAATGAAATAGGAACAATTCAACCTATTAAGAAACTAGTAGAACTCGCAAAAAATAAAAATAAAAATATAGTTTTCCATACAGATGCAATTCAAGCAATAGGCAAAATTTCAGTGAACGTTAAGGATTTAGATATAGATCTATTATCGATTTCATCACACAAGATTAACGGGCCAAAAGGAGCAGGCGCTTTGTATATAAAACAGGGAATAAATCTAGAGCCGGTATTATTTGGTGGAGGGCAAGAAAGAAAATTAAGATCGGGTACTGAAAATGTTCACTCTATAGTGGGTTTTGGAAAAGCATGTGATTTATTAAATGAAAAACTTGATGGAAACCAAAGCAAAATAAAAGAGATACAAAGTTATACAATTAATAAAATAATCAAAGAAATACCATTCTGTAAATTAAACGGATCAAAAAATGAACGAATTCCAAATAATATTAATATTTCATTTTTGGGAGTAAATGGTGAGGACTTGCTAATAAAATTAGATGAAAATGAAATAGCATCATCTACAGGTTCTGCATGCTCATCTAATAAAAAACAAAAAGCATCTCATGTTTTAAAAGCACTGGGATTATCATCGGCAGAAATAACCGGGTCTATAAGATTTTCCATGGGTTATCAAAATACAAAGGAAGAAATGAAAACAACAGTCTTAAAATTAAAGGAAATAATTACAGAACTACGAAAGATTGGAGAATTTGATCCAAATATCAAAAAGAAATAGAAGAGCAATAAACGATCATACAGATTAAAATATTTCCTAAAGCAAAAATAAATAGAACATTTCATTTAGATAAAAGATAAAATATTTTGCGCCTAACAGATTATCTTCATAAACTTTTATGAAAATATTAAAACTATTTAGCTTTTTTTACTAATTAATATGACGCTGAAATTATAGTATTTCAGTAGATTGACAATTAAATAATATAAATATAGATTTTCAAAAGAACAGAAAGACTTTTTTGTATCACAAACTTCAATATGATAATGTCTTCGTCTTTAGAAAACAAGAGTAATGGTGTCGGTGGTGGCGATTTACAAATAGGAGATAGTGCCCCAGATTTTGAATTACTCGATACAAACCAAGAATTACACAAGTTGTCAAGTTCCAAAGATAATAAAACTATTTTAGCTTTTTTTCCTGCAGCTGGATCCCCAGTCTGTACAGGCGAAATGTGTAACTTTAGAGACTCTTTAAATAGATTTAAGGAAAAAAATGTAAATATTTTAGGTATTTCAGTAGACAGTCCATTTGCAAACAAAGTTTTTGCAGAACATCATAGCCTTAATTTTCCGATATTAAGTGATTATAATAGAGAAACTATAGAAAAATATAATGTTGTAATGCCAAATCTAGGTAAATTAAAAGAATACAAAGCTGCCAAGAGAGCAATATTCATTATAGATAATAATCAAAAGATAAAATACAAATGGGTATCTGATAACCCAATGATTGAACCAAATTATGTAGAAATAGAAGAGGCCATAAAATAGAAATCTCATTTTTCTTATATAAAACAGAATTATGAAACTTTCTCTATATCAAAATAATACAATATAACAACTAAAATATAGAAATATATTCATAATGCTTTGCTGTATAAATCAATTTTTTTTTAATTGCATGTCACATTCAGATCAAATACATAAAATATCGAGTCATAATTTAAAAATCGAATTGGAGTTATGCGGCAAACTACATTCATAACAAAATTAAAAAATATTTTGATCATAATTAAAAAAATCAAGGATATTATCAATTAAATAGATATAGATGTTTTTCTTTTTATTTTCTTCATCAACAATTCAATCATTATAAAATATTTTATTTTAAATCCTCAAAAATATCGGGCAATCATATAATTTATCAGTACCCTGGCTCAAAGAAAACATTCAATTCGTCATCGACCAATTTTGATTGAGCAATTTTCATTCCAATAGTCACCATAGGCAGAGGAATAACATTAATCATAAAGCCTACAGGCCCCTTTACCTTTATTGTAAGATGTTCTCCATAACGCTCGAGTTCAAAATTATCCTTATCAGTAAAAGGCACCTTTAGTTTCATCCTCAGCATAGAATCATCCTTTATAAATTCAAATACATTTCCAGAATAAAAAATCTTAGACGGATCATCCACACCAAATACTAATCGTGCATTCTCCCTCAGCATTTCTATTCCTCGTAATTCTTTTTCATATAGCCCTGCCTCTTTGATAGGCAAAGGGTAAAAATTGTACTTTGCTTCTTCTACTTTATTATTCTGAAATTCAGCCCAATTCGCAAAATATTTATCATTGCTACCCTTTGGCATTATTTTATTGATTATCACAAGATCTACATTAATTCCATACAAATTTGCAGACATCAGAGATCTTTTAGCATTTTCAATACTAAAGGTATCCGGATTGGCTATTAATCTTAGAGTTGTAATTTTGGGATCAATTATTAATTTTGATAAAGATTCAAGTCTTGTCATTAATTTAATCTCATCGTGTAGCACATTAGAAGGAGTAGAATTTCCAGTTAAACCTGAAAATGGTTGAAACATCTTTGCAAACCCACTGAAAACTCCCGTAAATTCTGTTAATTTTCTTCCAATACTTCCAGCCAGCTTTGGAAAATAAAGATATCGTAATGCCTCACCAGATGCAGGCATATCTAGAACTATAGAATCATAATTAGCATAACGAACTGATTCTTCAATCTTTAACAATGAAAATAATTGCGTCATTCCCGGAAGCATAGCAATCTCATATGATAGGGTTTCATCAACACCTTTTGAGAAAAATGTAGAAGCAATATACGATAGAATAGATTTGAAATGCTTGCTTATTTCTACAATTGGATCAACTTGTAGTGCATACAAGCTATCAATTACTTTTGTAGGCTCATTCCCAATATATTCTACCATAAATGCATCACTTAGCGTATGTGCAGGGTCAGAGGATATTATCAAAGTCTTTTGATTATTGTCAGCAAGTTTCACAGCAGTAGAACAAGAATTTACAGTTTTGCCTGTGCCTCCTTTGCCAGTATAAATTATAATTCTCAATGTTAGATATATCTAATAAGAATTAAAATCTGTTAGCTTTCATCACAGGAATTCTTAAAGATAATTTGAAAAATTACGAAACATGTAGATTTACTTTAATAAAAACCAATAGAAAACATTACAAAATTTTATAAAAATACTTAAGCATGTAATTACATATATACAATTTTATAAAGACATCTCAACATTTTATATTGTTATATATATGATAACAGAAAATTTAATTTGATTACGTATTCTGATGTCGAGGTATGACAACAATATTTGAATAACTGGTGTGATCAATTTCATATAAAAATATACATGTTTTGGTAAAATTATACAATATTTTTGCTCTTTACAATCATTTGCATATAATATTGTAATCAAAAACTTGCTAATGATGTAATAACCTAATATAATTTACATTCAAAAAATAATGATTTACAAAGATTTCCTATAATTGCCTTAGTCATCATCAAAACACAAATAAATAAAATAACAACCAAGATATCAAAATTGAAATATAACAGTTCAACATTCAAAACAATAGCAAATAAGATTTACAATATCTTTTATAGATGAGTATAACAAAAGAAATCAAAAACAATAATCAAGTTTTATGAAATAATGAACAACAATAAAATTTCTACTCCTTAAACATCTAATTTTAATTTTTTCATCAAGGATACTGTTTCATCTTTATTGATAGTCGTCGTCTCCTTCTTTAAACTGATAGGACGATCTTACAAAACTAAGAAAATTCTTGACCCACTTCACATATGCTTCATTACCCTTATCAGTAGACTTGTAGAAAGTGGATTCAGTCGTTTTAATTGATTCAATAAAACCATTTTCTTCCAAGACCTTTAAAATATCTGAAATTCTATCCTGCCTCTGCTGTTTTATATTAGGTATTTTGGTTAAAATGTGATATTTACTTACAGGAGAATTAAAAGAATTAATGCAAAGATATTCAAGAATTGAAAACATCGTATATTCTGAGGAGAAATGACGTTTACTTTTTTTATTCTTCATCCACTTGTTAAAACCCAAAATAGATAGGAATCACATTTACTCATTATTTGTCATCAATATCATAAATTCTCATATTTCCTAAATATAATAATCAAAAATACATATAATTTAAACTTTTTTCTTATGAGCGCATCCACTCAAAATTGTATCCACATTATCTATATCGATAAAAAAGATTAATTATATAAATAAAATAAAATAAAATAAAAGAAGAACAATCAATCATTTTTCAATATTATATAATTCCTTTAAATACAAGGTCTATATTATTATTTGAATAAAAGATAGAATTAAAAACCATATGCATTTTTCATGTAATATTGATAGTTAATAGACATAGTATTGTTTCCTTGATGTCACAATGGAGATAGTAAAGGCGATACATCAGTATTCCATTTTTATGAAAGGTATTCTCTAGTACATAAAGATCAATGAAAATAATCACCCGATCCATTTTTAAAATATTCAATTAATAACTAAAATAGGCAATAAACGAACCTCGCACTTTATGGAGATAAAGTAGATTATTGATTTATCGTTCAGTTCCAAATAGTTAATTATACGTGGTAGCTTTTGTATATCATTTGAGAGTAATTTTTATTCCCAGTTTTATTAATGGATTGCTTACTTTTTCAGAGTTGGTATTTTGATAATTTATCCAACATAATTTTCTAGTAAAGATAAGTGAAGTTTTAGGAATTACGGTTATTGTTATTATGGCAATACCCAATATTTTAATTTAATTTTCATTTTTCCAACAATTATAAATTTTACAAAATTAATTTACATTATTTAAGTCGATGGTCGCCTGTTTGATATCCATAATTTATCACTAAACCCGATACAAGGTGATCTAATCTCTCATTTTTTAAATAATATATATTAATAAAATACTAATATTTTTCTTTTTTAATCGTGCAGATAATTTTTAATATTAACTAATCATCAAGTTTAAAGAGGCTTTGTTGCATGATTCTTAAAATTTCTGAATTTACTATCATCTATTTTGCCTAAATGGAGATTATTTTGTTATACAATTATGCTTTTAGCATCATTTCCTGTATCACGTTATTTAGTCTAGCCTCAGAGTAGACATACTCTCCGAACGTTCTTTTTATTCAAGGACATACAGTTTCAACAAACAATCCATCCTTTTCCATATTTTCAATGCGGTCCTTTCACCTTTTCAAATCATTTTTCTGACATATAACGGACAGATTTATTATAACTTGTCTTTTTTTTAGTAGAACGCTAGCATTCTTTCTTATTTTAATACATGGCAGAATTTCATTATCTGCGGTATACCTAAAATATCATTACCATCGTAAGTGCCATCACCTGCAAATAGTTTGCCTATTGCTGTCATATTATTTGATTTTGTAATCTTTTCAATCAATTCTGGTAACGCCTTACTATCATGTACATGCTCATTGGTTACCTTTATCATCGAAAGTATTTTCTTGGCTCTCACATTACCTACTACTATTTGTATTTTCAAATATTTTTTAATAATATTTTTCACATTCCATTTGTCTCTGTTATCCATTGCCCTCTGTTGGTAACTTTTATTCTCGTATTGTCTATTGCAATCGTGATATATTCATCTTCAAATTCCTTGTTTTTGTTATCGTCCATCTTGATATCCAACCTGTTTATTCTTCTGTTTAGTGTAGTATATTAGAGAATGGAAAATATTTTCCATGGGCATGTCCTTGTGCAATACCTCTTTGGTCTGTATATATGCAAATGAAATTACTTTGATGTATCCAAGTAAGAAAAGAAGAAAGGTATTTGGATAATTAAATGGCTTATATCCCAACCTTGTCTTTGTTCATCTCTTTTAATTCAGTTTCCCAGTTATCAATAACATCAAATCCTACAGTATTTCATCTCTTCTAACTAGAGATTGGTCGTAGTGGACCATTTCATACGATTTGTTGGTAGAGGTTAGCCAAAAGCATTTAGAGATAAGGAATCATGCAACAAAGATGTTTAAAGAACTAATTCTCTATAATTCTTTTAGTTTTGAATATGAAAAAATAGATTTGTAATTTCTGTATTCTATTATCAGTGTTTTTGTATTGTCATGAATTTTAATACCATAATTTAACTATTTTATTTGTTAATCATATATATTAAAAAGCTGGCAATCGAAATTATTCCACCTTGAATGATCTTGGCGGTAATATCAATCATACCTATATCTGCTTGTAATCCTATAGATGGAAGGTTTATTGTTCTAGTTAGAATGTAAAATATAATTAAAGCAGCTGATCCGATAATAGCTATTATATATGGAATCTTGTTGTTATGTTTGACCTTTAGCATCCATATTGCTACTGGAATATATACTATACCAACTATAATGAAAAAAGACATTTCATTTTTTGTGGCGGCTATATCTGCTGCATCTTTACTATTTGAAGGATTTGCATTTGAAATTTGTTTATAATCTTGTAAAGCTGCGACAAAATAAATAAAGGATGACGACAACATTAAAGCTGTTATAACATAAACAATGATTGATTTTTGCTGCGGCTTAAGTTTAGAATCATTTTGCATCGATTTTCTCTCTTTTTGAAGGATAAATATACCCAAGGAACTTTTTTTATCAGATATGGAACAAAGTTCCTATTATGTATATATAAGGCGATAGAAAGGGCTTTATATACTATAATTTTATTAATAGACTTATTTCAAAGGAAAATAACAATAACATAAAATATAACAATCACGAAAAAATAAATATTAAAAGCAATTCTGAGGAAGGCGAGAGAAAAATAGACAAAAACACTTTAGAACAGTTCCCAGAATCTTCACCCATAATAGCTACTAAATATGCTCACAATGCATCAGGTCTGATAAATCAGATTGAAAAGAAATTTTACCTAATTATTGGCATTGTCTGTGTATTATTCTTGTTATCTATTTTGGATTTCCTCCACATGAATAAACTACTGCCATTTTCCCTAGATTATGTAATCACAATCATGTTGGCAGCTTCTATAATACTATTAATATATATTTTTCATACAATATGGAAATTTAAAAAAATGCTTGATTCATGGAGTGACATATTTGAGAGAAATAGCATAAGAGCAGGTATGAACATATGTATGTCAAAAAAAAGCAAAGAAGAGGCAGTAATTGCAATTTCCGAAACAATAGAAGAAATAGGTGAGCCGCTAAGGAACTACATTTTGGCTAGAGGAAAAAATTTTAAAGAATTTTTGAATGTGCCTGTAACCATTAATCATAGTAACGATAAAATTGTATTTGATGTTTTAATTGATTCAGATCATGTAATAAAAGAAAGTAATAAACATGATGATAAAAATTACAGCGATATTAGTCATAATCTTATTAACGCCTTAAAAGAATATGGAACGATAATAATTAAGATAATTGATGGAAGTATAACAGAAGATCTAGTTTTGTCTTTTTCCAAACAGATCTATTCTTACATATCATTAACAAAGAACAAACATATTTTAGCAATTATAATAGGAGAGAATGCAACAGAAAATGCAAACAAATTAGCCATTAAATTAGAAAAAAAAGGGATCGTCTATTTTGTGGTTATTGAAAAGCCCACCATTGGTATCCCCCAATAAAATAATAAACATTACATGCAATAGATAATTGTTTAACTAACATTGTTCAGAGTAAGTTACATACTTAAAAGTTAGTTGAAAGAATAAAAAACATTACATGCAAAGAGAAAATTTTGATGTATCAATTCTATTAGTTATAATTTTAATATCATCAATTTTCTGTAATTTATCAGGTCAGAATATAAATAAATCATTAGCACAATCCCCAACAAAATCATTGATTAAAACATATAGTTTTGCAATAGATTGGGGTAGACAAGGTTCAAAGGATGGACAATTTGGACAATATAATAGTCCTAATGGCATTGCTGTAGATTCATCAGGTAATGTGTATGTTACTGACTATGACAATAACCGTGTTCAAAAGTTTGATAGTAATGGCAACTTTATTACAAAATGGGGTTCAGAAGGTTCAAAGAATGGACAATTTGATGGTCCACAAGGCATTGCTGTGGATTCATCAGGTAATGTGTATGTTACTGATGAGGGTAATATCAGAATTGAATTATTTGTTCCAACCATAAATTCTTCAGACACATAAAAATAGTATACCCTTTAGCATAAATGCGATCACACGATATAACTAACTTTACAAATTTATTAGCATTCATGTGCATTACCAAAACAGCCTTTGAAAAGATCTATAGAAATAAACATGATACAAAACAAAGGAAAGAACGTTATTGCCTGTTCTAAGTATAGTATAATAGCATTATTCCATCTCGAGTAGTGGGAGATATCAATCGAAGCAGAGCATAAGCTTCGAATAGGTTAAAAAGATATGATAAAGGAGATAGAGACCTATGGAAAGGTAAGATAAAAAGCGGTAGATCGCAGAATTAACAAAAGAGGCCTCAGCTACCGAATGAAGAAAGAACTAATGAAAGGATGTTGTAGAAGGATATAGAGAGATCATCCGGTTTCCACATACGGATGTAGTTGGTATCCATCACAAGGATGTAAATTCTTGAAGATAAATCATCATCTTCATTCTTCTTTTGAGAAAAGTATCATTATTGAAAGGGGATGCAATATCAAAGACAGAACTGATGAAAGCTTTGACGATTACTTTCCTTGTAGAAAAAAGAAGAAATGTAAACTAAAACATGTGATTAATTGGTTGAATCTATTTGTAGATTATCATAATAAGGAATTATGTCTTAAGTGAACATGGCCATGCAAAGATAATATTACACTAAAAGCATGAAAAATCTGTCTCTTATGTTTAATTTGAAATGTCTGCCGCTCCATACTTTCGCGCTCTTTCTCTACCTTTTCTTTTTTATTGGATAATCTTTGTATCTCATCTTTAACATATCTTTTTCCTATCTTTTTATTGTTAATACTATCAAATTCTTGTAGTGAAAGGTCAGCAGTAAACGATTTTAAAAAGTTTTGGTTTGTGGATAACTATAGTATGGAAGTAGAGAGATAAGAATAAGTTGATGATAAATTAATGGTCATAGAGCTGTTAGTTGTAATTATGCGAAATCTATACAGATGTTTGTATCACTGCAGCTTGGATATAGCACTCAAACGATGTAGCAAATATTCTCTTGCTAAACTATAAGTTTATCATCTATCACAAATGACAAGTAAATCGATAACAGTAATAAACAACAGATACTTCAAAAATAATTAACTGTTAAATATCTTCATACATCATAAATATTGTGTTTACCAATGTCAAATTCTAATAATATTGTTAATAATGATAATGAAATCGATTGGTCAGAAGTTTTAAAGAAAGAAGCAAGGGGAATCGATGAATCAGATTTTGGAAAAGTCCAAGAAATTACTTTGTATTACATATTAACTGAAAGAGGATTAATAAACAAAGATAAATTCTATCTTCCAAGGGAACTAGTTGAAGGATTTGACGGAGATAAATTAATATTCGCAATATCAGAATCAGACGCCGAGGAAAAATTCAAAAGAGATTCTCCTCCTTCTTTAGAAGAATATACAATATTTAAAAAAAAAATAATAGTAAAGACTCAAAACAGGTAGAAAAAAGTCGCATTAATAAAAAAAATGCAAATTCTTTGAAAACCAATCCATCATATTCACGAGAGGACGATAACAGTAGAGAAGGAAATTCAGATAAGTTTAAGCAAACAGGCAATTTGACAGGTCAAAAGAAAAAATCTAAGCAAAAAAATAATAGTAAACAGAAATACGAAGTCACAGATAAAGAAGAAAAAGCAAGGCAGGAAGCAGAAAAAAGAGCAAGAGAAATATCAAAAGAAGTTGAAGATAAAGCTAGGATCGAGGCTGAAAAAAGAGCTGCTGGAATAAGAAATGAAATCGAGCAAAAAGTGAACAGAGAAGCAGAAGAAAAGTCGCATTCAATAATTCAACAAGCAGAAGAAAAAGCAAGGCAGGAAGCAGAAAAAAGAGCAAGAGAAATATCAAAAGAAGTTGAAGATAAAGCTAGGATCGAGGCTGAAAATAAAACAAAGCCAGAAAAAGAATCAACTAAAATAATGGATCATCGTTTTCAAGAAGGTGGAAAATTTGAAATGGACGATCAGCAAGATGAATTTTTTAATCCATTTTTTGCAGGTATTGAGATCTGGCAAAATTACTCTATATATTGGATCAATAAATCAAAAGAGATTTTCAATACTGCGACAAGTATAAGTAAAGACTTTGGAAACACAGTGAAACAGAATTGGACAATTAATCCACTATATGAAAATGACAAAAATAAGGTAAAAGTTGAATAATCAAGAAAAACAAATAAAAATTATTAAAATCTTTTCTTTTTGCTCATTAACTCATGGTTTATTCAAACACAATTTTCTTTATACATAATCAAATATAATTTTGCAAAATATAAAATCATGATGATCGATTAACAATATGTAAAAATAGTCTATCTTCTGTTTTGTTGCATGATCATTTTAATCGTTATTTGTTACGTTTTTTTGATAGATTATAACGGAAACAGCGAAATTATATTATCATCGTACTGACTGAAAAATAGTTTTAACTAACTGTGTTTCGAATTATGCAACAAAACACCTTCCAATTCATTTAAAGAAAGATATCAAATTAGAAATAATACCATAGATAAATCGAATATCCTCATTCTTACTCTAAGAAACTGTCAATTTAGTTGGAGAGATATATAAATACTAAAAACGATATCATTTAAAAACTAGATTAAATGTATTATACCATTTAGCTTATGTATTCAAACCTTATCGAAAATTTTTCTGTTTATTTTAGAAATTCATAGTTTGTGTATTTATGTTAATTGGTATATCAAATAGATAAATCAAAAACATTTACTTTAAAAAGAGCAAGAATATAACAGATCTTTGGCATACATTATCAGGACTATTCAAACAAACATTCGTAATAAATTAATAGAGATATTTAATTTAAAATGAAATAATTAACAATGTCAAAGCATGTTTCTTATAGATACTGTTTTAGATACAGTAAATAAATTAAATCATATTTATAAATAGATTATAAAATTTAATTATTAGATTTAATTTAGGTCAAATTTATTGCTACTATTTTCTAAAAATGTTTGCCTCATTAAATTCATTAGAATTGTGTTTGTTTTACTAATTGTTATCACAATATAAGTTAATAATATAATGAAGATTGAGGCCATACAAAAGCATTACCAATTTTTTGAAGTTTAAAACATTATTAGATTTACGATAGTAGAATTTAGTTTTTTTAGAATTTATTTAGTTTTAAAGAGTATATTCATTTATTGATTGAAAGCGTTGTTACTTGTATTTATTCTCATCATCATAAAGATTAATTTAAAAAAACCATTTGAATTTACAAATCCTTATATTTATTAGATACTAATTATAGAGAATATGTCATCAACATCTAAAACAACGTCATCAGGATATGTCTGTGAACATTGTGGACTCTCTTTTAATTCCCAAGGGGAAAAGGAAGAGCACATAAAATTAGAGCATTCTGAGCATAAACAACCAAGCGGAGTAGGTTAACTTCAAATATCATTATTAAAATTGAATTATTTCGCTTTAATATTCAAATAAACTTTTTGAAATTATTTTCAATTTTATTTTTAAAATGGCATTATCAGATCAATAAATAAAATTTCTATTCTTGAGGTTTAAAGGATTAAAACAAAAAAACCGAGATTTCATTATATGTATATAAAAAGATATTAAATAAATTACGACGGTTTACTATCCTAAGTATAATAATTTTTTTAAAAATCAGGTTAAACATTCTTCATGGGCTGATCTTTGATAATTAATTTTAAATAACATTCTGTATCAAGAATGCTATGAGTTACAAAAATAATAAAGAAATGATATCATTATCCATAGTCATAACTGCAACCGTGTTATTTGGATTGATAGTAGCGAATGCAAGTGAGGTTACTTTAGTATTCGGTCAACAAACTAGCGGACAGATAATAAAGGGAACAATAACCCAAGGAGTCATAAAAAGCGCTACACTAACCAACGGTCAGATAAAAAGTAATGCAGTGAATAATGGAGAGATGATTAGAACAAACATTACAGGAGCGACTATAATTAATGCGGAAATCAATACTGCAAAGAATGGATCATCAATACTACAAAATGAAAAAAATGCCTCGGTAGTCCAAATAGGAGCAGGCAAAATAAATTCGTCAGAAATCATCAACGGCATTATGACCATGGGACAAGTAAACGGAGGTAAAGTATCTCAAGGCATAATTACTGGTGCTAATATTACAGGAGCAGATATCCAAGGAGCAGTATTAAAAAATGCGAATATAAACGATGTGATGGTCAAGGTGGGAAACAGTCCCAATAGTGGAATATTAAGCAAAGTCCCTATCATAGGCAACTATTTACAAAAAATAAATCCTTTCAAACGATAAAGATCTACAGTGTAAAGCACACAAAAAATTCATTTTTTCTATAAATTTTGTTTTCTTCGTCCTATTACTATAAACCACAACCATTTGTTTATTAAATTGAAACATACATTTGACAATATCAAGGCTAGAATAACCATCAAGCTCTGCATTGCTAATGCTCCAAATATTTAAAAGATATTATAAAATTGTGATGCTATTGTACTCCTTTATTTCTATAAATAACGACAGATGCTCGATCAAACTATCCTGAGATCTACGTACTTCTCTTGGAATAGATTACTTGATCTAAAGCCGATTGATAAAAAAATCAACCAGTTTCAGTCTTTCTTCCGGTGGTGTTTTTTCTATACCTGTGAAGGATATACATACAAGATGAAAACCTTTTTTTGTGCTTATCATACAGCCCCTGATCATTGTATCCTGGATCTTTATAATGATGAATTTTCTTTATTGTTTCTGAATGTAAACCGGATACCATATCTGGATAAACAGGTTTGTCAGACACACATTGGCTGTAGTAACACATAAGCTACAAGAAGTACTATTGTTGAATCAGTACTAGACACTATATGCAGTTTATATACGAATATATATCCAAATATCTAACCTTTGGTATGGCTGAATCCCCATCTGGCATACGTGTGGTTACAAAGGCATGCTGCAATCAATAAGTCTATATTCAAATATGACCAAGAAATAGGACGAGCAACAGTTAGCAAGTGAAAGAACGTATATAATAAAAAAACACCGCAGAGCAATCACAAATAATTTACAAGAGGATGTGCCTTTGTGTATACATACACAGCTGTTAACTGAACAGAGCAAATAAATTAATACACCTGTGATAATATATATATCAGTAACAATTATGAGAATAATAATTAGTTTATTCTTTTTTAAGTATCTCATTTCCAATGACTTTTGATTGAAGAAAGTTTTTCATTTTTATCTTCTTTTACAAAAATATCAAGATTATTATTACTACGTAAGCATCAGATATCAAGGAAAAAAGAATACTGCAAGTATATCCACGGCATATAAAATTGAAAAAGGTATCCAAAGGTATAGCCTGTTATAATGTTTTATATGTTCCTAATACATTGCCAGATATTGATTCTAATACCGAATAATTAGTCTTCTCTTTAGTAATAACCTATTAAATACAAAATCATTATTTCTATTAAAAGTGATTATTCCTCAATAGTTATGCAAAATTAAATTATCCAGCAATTAATTGCAAATATCAAAGCGAATATATAGCCATTACTAATGTGCTTAAGACGAAATAATAGGCAATGATGCACAAAAGGAAATGACATATATATAGGCTTTTCTATTGTTATAGAGATGAACAAAAACACAACAATAGCAATCTTTGCCATCGTAATATCGGCATTTGGAATTATTACTGCAACATCCATTATGGGATCAGAGGATTCATTTGCACAAAAGGATTGTCCTCAACATGGCTGTAAAGGTGATAAAGGATACTACACAACAAGTGGACATCATCATTGTTTTGAAGGATCTCATGGCTGCGAAAGAAGCTATCATTAGTGGGTAAATAATTACTCCGTTTTTTTTATTTATTAGCGTAGAAATAAAGTAGCAGATAGTTAAGAAAAATCTATAAAATGATGTTTTCATTCCTTCCTAATGTATCTAGCTAAAATTTTAAAAGGAATGATTTAGATAATAAGATATAGTACTTTTTTATATATGATATGTATTAATTATTAACTTTTCTAAAAATTTTTCATGAATTTCTATTACATTCAAGTGTATAGATGATATAAATATTCTAGCTTTAATATACCTAAAATAATAGTTGTAATTTCATTCTTTAACAATTCCTTGTAGGTGCACAAATGGAACCGTTAATGTAAATATAGTTGGTACTTGGATTATTTCCAAGGTCAGACATTTTAAAACTGTAGATCCTTTGCCATGGTGGTACTTTATTCGATCTGAAATTACCTTTATCTGTAAAAGACTTTTTCTGGTAAATAAGTAAGGTTATTATCTTTTCAGAAGTCAGGGTAACCATAATTGAAATTGCATTTATGCACCCATTTATGTTGTACTTTTATAGAATATTTCCTTCTTGAATAAATTTGGTAAGCATCTGTGCATCATTTAGAGGTATATCTAGTTGAACGGGTTATCAGGCTTTGGACAATCGCTCCAGTTCAATTTAACATATATATTTTAACATTTAAGATGGCCTTTATTGTTAAAAGATGTGCACTTGTTGTTTATCTTATAACCGTCACAGTGTAAAAATACCATAGATGTATCTCCTGTTCTAACAAGGTCATGATAGGGAGCAATAACGTTAACTATCGAGACATTTCCATGTCCATTACTTATAGGCTATACGAAAATAATTTCATTAATTCCATGATCTATAAGACATTATTTTCATCCACCAATATCATATTAATTCTTGTTTGGTTTTCATATTAAGGTTAGTAAGTTATTGTATGGGATTTTATATCAAGTCCCTATTGCTGCAAAGTTTTGATATCTGTTAGGTCATACGTGTTTTATCATGATGATTCCCAACTCCATTGACATGATGTAGACTGTAAAAAACTACCTTTGTAGCCATATTTATCTAAAATTGGTTTAGCCAATGTAAATTGACCTTTTGGAGAATCATCAAAAGCAATGATTATTACTTTAGAGATATTGTAGCCATTTTGCATAGGTTGGATTGTTATATAGCAATACTAAATACAGATTTATTAAAGGCAGTATCAGGCTACCAAAAATTATCAAATGAATGTTAAAATGGAAAATAAGATTATTTTCATTTATTTTCGTTATCTATTTTGAAGGTTTTTACATGTTTTGTTGCATGATTATATTATCGTTATTTGTTAACGTTTGTTGATCGAGTTATAATGGAAACAGTGAAAATTGGATTATCGCGCCTGTAAATGGAGCATAAAGTTGAAGAGCCATCTCATTATCCAATACATTTATTCTACTTCTTTTACTTGGTTATTCTAGTGTACTTTCATTTGCCATACCACCAAAACACAGAAGGGATCGCAAAGGCATATCCATAGAAAGTACCTTTTTTTGACTATAGTACATTAGATCTCTTGCATAATTAGCAACAATCTAAACTTTCAAGTATGACACTTATTCAGTTTCTACCGATATTGGTTCATCATTCTATAGTTTACCAGACCTGAAACCCTACCTGATACTTTATTGTATTTCTCAATTTTTTTTCTAAATATATCGCTCAATATTTTGTATTTTTTATCCTGCATATTGTATAATGTCCTTAAACTGCTTTGTTGCATGATTCGAAAATCAGTTAAAAAGAAGATTTATGTATTATAATTACAATAGAATTTTAACTATTTTCGTTTTACCTACAGCAACAAAACGTTAACGAATAACGAAAAAAATAATCATACAACAAAGCACCCTTAAACTATAAGTTTTTTCTTTTGTTAATGGTGCCAACATTTCATAAATGTTTATAAAGTTTATAATTTTCTTTTTAAAACTTAATACTCCTCACATGGACCATTGACTATTGCCAAATTCTTTCCACATGAATTGACACAATCCCATGGCATCAATTATTTTCATGATTGAATGAATAAGTTTGTCTTGAGAAAAGGCATCAAAATAGATCATACTGAATAAATCAATAGTTTTTAGTTCTTCAATACTGGGAATTGCTTTTACCGCAATTTCCATATGCATCAAGCTAATCTTGAGCTCAAACCAAAAATCATATTTTTCACGAGATAATTTATAACTCTGTTGGTCCTCTGGAGTCATATCAGCTGTATAATGAATAGTTATACGGTCAATTTTTTTTTCTATTCCTACAAAAACTATATTTTGTCCATCCGATATGCTACAAAGAAAATGAAAATTGGGGTCATTTACGATTTCGTATGACCATCTTTCAGCTACTATCCACCGCTTAATTTTGTCTTCTATTTCAAATTGGATAGACAATGTTGTTCGAAATGTATGACGAATATTTTTACTTAGCTAAACCTATTGCTATGATATCTATTGCAAACAGGTTATCATCTACCCATGTGGTGCTAGATTTGGATATTCCTTCTTCACACATTTGACTATTATTTTTTAAAAAGTTCTGTTCTGTAAATTCTTCTTTTGGTGAATGATTTCAAAATGATTGTCAAAACCGTTTGTAAGATAATTTATATTTATAAATTGTCTATTTTGTATACTTTACATCTATAGAGTTATCTTGTCTGAATTACGCAAGACCATTGAAATGAAGAAGATACAACAAATATCGATCACCAGTGGTTGTAATACTTTGTAATACTGCCAGCCTTTAGCATGACCTTGTGCAATACCCTCTTCGGTCTGTCTGTAAGGCAGATGAAAATATGCTTTGGCATATCCAAGTAAGAATAGAAGAAATGTAGTAGGAGAGTGAAATGTTTCACCGATTATATCTTTGTCCATCTCTTTTAGATCTGAATCCCAGTTGTTAATGAAGTCAAAATCTAGTAAGAGTTCACCTCTTTTAACTAATATTGGTTGTAGATAGGCCAATTCCCAGGATTTGTTGGCTAATGTTAGTTAAATGCATTTAGAAAGAGAGAATCATGCAACAAAGCTAAAATTATGAGAGATGAATGGAAAAATAGGACAATAGATATACAATATGATATAAAGGAATCATATCCCTGTTGTGAAAATCTACAAATGGGTTCAAATAATACGAATAATTGATTAAAATAAAAAATAAAAATATTGATACTGATGATGCGATTTTGAGTTATGACTGTTAAATAAAGATTACCAACTTAACACATTGTGAAAGGCTTTAGAATGTTAAACATTATATATCCTGTGAGAAGATTAAATTTGTATAATTATTCCTAAAATCTTTGTATAAACTTCATCTACCTCTTCTTAATATATCTTTTTTTGCTTTCCTCTTATGATGGATTATCTATGAATTAATACTTTACATGTTATTCATGATACATATACAGTCAAAATTTTCTTATTAAACTATGTATCAACTAATGACTCTTTGGAAGGAAAGATGAAAGATAAAAAACAAGGGAAAACTACAAGTACTATGCCAGATAATCCAAAAAAACTAAAAGATGTCCCCTTGTCAGTTCTCGATCTAGTAATGGTCAATTCAGGTAGTACACCAGGCCGATCAATACGAAACAGTTTGGACCTTGCCCAACATGCAGAACGGTGGGGATACAAACGATACTGGTTAGCTGAACATCACAATATTAAAAGTGTAGCCAGTACTGCTACCTCAGTTTTGATAGGTTTCATAGCTGGAGGTACTTCTACCATCAGGGTAGGTTCCGGTGGAATAATGTTGCCTAACCATGCCCCCTTAGTAATAGCAGAACAATTTGGAACATTGGAAACCCTATATCCTGGTAGAATTGACTTGGGTTTAGGTCGTGCACCAGGAACTGACAGAATGACCGCCATGGCTTTAAGACGTAATCTAGATGATTCGGAAGAAGATTTTCCAAATAATGTGATAGAATTACAAGATTATTTTTCAGTTGCAAAACCTGGAACCCGTGTAAGGGCTACTCCTGGTGAGGGACTAAAAATTCCGATTTGGTTATTGGGTTCAAGTATATTTAGTGCTGAACTTTCAGCTATGCTTGGTTTACCATTTGCTTTTGCAAGTCATTTTGCTCCATCTTATCTTAATGCAGCTGTCCGGATTTATCGTGATAAATTTCGGGCCTCGGACAATCTAAAAGAATCCTATATTATGGCTGCTGTTAATGTTATCGCAGCTGATACTGATGAAGAAGCCAAACGTTTGTTTACATCGTTGCAATTACGATCACTGGCAATGATTAGAGGAAATCCAATATTATTCCCGGCACCTGTAGAAGATATTGATAGTATGTGGAGCATTCAAGAGAAATACGCTGTAAATGAATTGCTAAAGTACTCTTTTGTTGGAGAACCTGATGCGGTTAAAAAGGGACTACAAAATTTTTTAGACAAGACCCAAGTTGATGAAATTATGGTCGTTTCTCATATATTTGACCATAATGCACGACTTCGCTCTTTTGAAATTTTACATACTATTTGATTCAGATCTCGTTTTTTACCTTGACTCAACAAAACGTATTGTAGTTAAAACTCATCCTTGTATATTTTGAGACAGAATCTAAATTAATTCTCTTTATTTTTTTAAACCAAAAGAATAAACTATTATAGCTCAATAGAATTCATTTGCCGCAAAAATATAAATTCCATAATACAAGATGTGTAAAAGAAAGAATCTCTTATCTTATACGGGTTCTTTGCTTTAGAAACTGCATAGGATGAAGATATTTCTATCTTCTTTATGATAATTAAAAGAAATGAGGGTTGGTGAGAATTAATGAAGAACACAAAGATCCCTTTATTCACAAGTCTGCAATTTTTGAAACAAAATGATCACCTTCATTTTTTGTATATACGATTTAAGAAAAAGCATATCATGGAACATTTGCATTATCAAGGATATAATTGCAGAAGGGTCGTCGATTATTTCTCATTAGAGAGATAGAAATGTGAGCGAAATAAAAAAGGATTTACACGAACCTATTTATAGGTATTTACAACAATGTTGTAATTTCTTAAATCAACCTATCTCTCGATTGTACTATTTTTTTTATTCTTTCTATCATCTAAATTCTTCTTTGTTATTACGTGTCTTGAGAAATTATCTCCTTGAGCAATGCACTCCTTTAATTCAACAATAGTATTTGCTTGTTGGTGTTTTCCAACATTAAATGTTTTGAATATAATTCTTTCATGAAGACCATGACAAATAATATCTGGATGGTCTAATGCTATCTTATATAGAATGCAATTTTTGCATAAAAGAGAAAAACTATTATCTTTGTCTTTGGTAATAGAAGAAACAAATCCCATTTCATTTGAAATAGAATTGAATATTTTCAAGGATTCTTCAAAATTATCCAAATAACCCTTTTTATTGATTTCATGTCTTATATTAGTCGCTATATCATCTGCAATAGATTCAATAATTTTTTTTGCCTGTTTTTCTCCATTTGTCTCAGATATATTTTTGAGAATCAAAGACAGTAACAGATCATATTTTCTAGGAAACAACTCTCGCCCGTTTTGTGTTAACTTGTAAATCTTGCGTGGTCTACCCAAGTGTTCGATCTGAAAGTTTGATTCTACTGTATTTTCGGATTGTAATGTATCTAGATGAACCCTGACGGCGCTCTTTTGTATCTGTAATAGATCTGTTATTTCCCCCAAAGACTTTGGACCTTCTAGTAGTATTTCCAAAATCCTTTCCTTAGTATTCACAGGAAATCGTCGTTGTTCATCTTTTTTACCGTCAAACATTTGTTCTTAATATACTATGAATATTATCCAATTTAAAATACTATTTTTTTTATTTTACTTGCTTTAAACATTATATTATATATAATTTATATAAATATATTATTTTACTTATAAATATTATATGTAATTATATTCAATGCCTTTTAAATATTAAACCATTTTTACCATATGTATTTAATAATTTAATTTCAGACTTATCGATTATTTTATGAAATCTAAGATAAACCAAGATTTTAATTATTTGTAATATATAATATTTGGCAGCATTTTATAGTATACTTCTGCTTTGTTGTATAATTCATTACCTTCTAATCCCTTTTCTTGTTCCTTTGTATATTCTCCTGAACAGGTTATACAATGATACTACTATCATCATTTCCTTTACCACTTTGAAATCATGTAGCAGATACATATACATACTCACCAAACATTCTCTTGATAAATGAAAAGGTTGTTTGTCTAAGCCATACATCCATCCATCGTTGTCAATACTTTCTTTTCTTCTTCCTCCTCCATCTCAATAAATCCTTAGTAGCCTGTAACCGTACTTCTTTATTCCTTAACCTGTTGTTTTTAGGTGAAACAATGGAATTTTTTCTTACCTTTATTCCTGGCGTGATCTCATTCTTCTCAAGATATCTAAAAAAATTTCTATTTGTATCACAAGCTCCATCGACAAGGACTGATTCAATCTTCGTAATGATTATCCAAAACATGGTTAACAGTGGTGTAAATACATCGGTAATGTTTAATGTAAAATATTTGTAGTTGTTTTGTTTGAGATATTTTTACATAATGGTATCAAATAAATCATATCTCAATTATTTTGTTTGTGAGAACAATCACAATTATTTTACAAATACAAATGGATAATTCTTTACATTGCTGTTAACCAGTTTCGTTCATCCTTTTTCCATCATAAAACTTCTCATTTGTTATCTCTAGAGCAAGGATTCCTTTGTCTTTATATTTATAGATACATGGACCTTGAGATATCCTTTCCTATTTTATATGTGCCATTTTTCATTCATCCACCGGCCTCTTTTTGTAACCTTGATACCTGTGCTATCTACTGTGATTATGAAATACCCATCATCATCATCATCTGTGGTGTGTCTTTTTTAATGTTGATGGTTAACAGTTATGTAAAGGATGCTGTATATTCGTCTGTAAACTGATTGTACTTGTTTATACACCATACCACAACATCTTTAGCTAACCATTCTGGATGTAGATGTTAATAGGATAATACTTTCCCTAGACCAATTTTGATGATGAAAGAAACACTTTGTATAATTGATTGATGATACTGATAGGGAATCTAATTACCGAGTCAAGATTATCCTTCTCAAAGAAGAAAATTATACGGTTTCAGAAATAAGGATGATGGCAACCAATCTTATCTACTAAATGGATCTGTTATGAAGATTTAGAAAAGCATTAGTAAAAAGAATATTTCTCTATTCAATGATAACAGAATATTGTTGGTATTGGTGATAGATTCTATTGTTGGACTTTTTGATTTCATGGATCTGGCCTCATCATCCTATAAAGAGGATAGTATATAATAAAATTATCAGAAATTGAAATGAATTTATTATTGTTTACTTACCTTCAGAAGAAGATAAACAACTACTATTGCTTAGAATGATGAGTAAATATATTTCAAATAAACATCAAAAATCTAAAGGCCT
>JAICXY010000160.1 GCA_025934495.1 Candidatus Nitrosocosmicus sp. | reverse complement strand
GTCTAGCATCATGGCAATTTGTCTAGATTGTAATTCAAGTTTCTCGGGTTGTTTGTTGGGGTCACGGTCGCTCATGATGATGTATACTAATATAATGAACTGGGTGGAATAAAAAGACCAATATTGTTGCGGGTTCGGTGGGATTCGGACCCACGACTTTATAACCTCTTTTACGAACTGGTTAAGAGCCAGACGCTCTACCTGGCTGAGCTACGAACCCTACGTTTAAATAAAATCAATTAAACACTATTTAAATTAAACTAAATCTTAAAAAAATTATAGTTGTTGTTGTTGGATTTGTGTAGCTTCTTTATTTTTGTTTATTATTTGAACTATTGCTTCAGAGACCGAACATTTTAGTCTCTCTTTTTCATTCAAAACTTTTCTATATGCTTCTAAAGTGATATAAACTGGAATTGATCCTGTTCCTTCCAAAAGTGCTTTTACTCGGTATAATCCATTTTCCATTCCTCGTTCTGCTATCTTTTTTAATTTTATCTTGTCAATAAATCCACCAAGTGGACCCATGGGCATATCATAATCTATTGTTATTGAAGTTTTGGTTTTTCTCTCATTGATTTGATCAAAATCAACTGTAATTTGCCAAAACTTAAATGGACCTTCTATCATTTTGGCAACGATTTTTTTATGTGGAATATAGTCTATTGTTTCGCAGTCCCATTCGAGTCTTTTACCATCAAAATCTCCGCTTATTCTAAAAATTGTGCCTACACCGAATCCATTTCTTACCTCTAATGGTATTATATTCAGACCCATATTTTCTGGAAATTGATCTGCCATGTGTTCTGGCCTGGCAAAATAAGTAAATACTTCAGTTAATGGTGCAGAAATTTCCATACTCTTGCTAATGGTAGTCATACCTTAAGTTAATCAATAAATAATATATGAATTTATAGTTTTCTTGTCTATTTTTTAACCAATTTGTTACTCTTGATATTTGAATACGGTATTTCTATCTGTTGACTTTAAAAAACTGCATAAAATAAATATTGTAAATAAATTAGATTATTTTAGGGGATTATTATTAACGATTTCGTCAAGGCATTTGATGATGTCTTGTTTTGTGACTTCGATAGGGTTATAATCTAAATGTCCTCTATCTGGCATTATTACATCCGCGGCTTGATCTAGTGGTTGTTTTAGTGATAGTGGTTCAAATTTCAATTTTTGACATATTTTTTTAAATCTTTCATAATATTGAGAGTTATTAAACTTGTGTGCAACTGTAGTACATGAAGAAAGAGAATATCCATGAGGTACTCCTTCGTTTGAAAAAACATATGATAGTGCATGTCCCAAAGTTGTAGAGGAGTTTCCAAAGCCTATTCCTGAAAGCATTGCACCATAGGGTAGTAATTCATGTTTATCGTTTATTATGGCATCTTCCAAAATATCAAATGCCTCTTTACAGAAAAGTTTTGTTAGTGGATTAGCCAATTTACTGTCATATCCTTCTGATGCTTGTGCTGCTGCATCGCAGGCAGAATTTCTTAATATGTTAAATGGAGTATTTGGTAGAAAATATGGATCTATTATAGCTGCATCTGCAAGAAATGCTTCATCTTGTAATAGCTTTTTTTTATGCTCAAAGCTTATAACAGCATATGTTGTCATTTCAGCTCCTGTTCCAAAAGTTGTTGGAATTAAAATTTTTGGAACCCCAGTAATTTTGCTAAGGTATTTACATACATCCATAGAACTACCTCCGCCAAGACCAATATAGTGAGATATTTCTTTCCCTTCATATTCATTTTTTATTTTTTCAATTGTTTCAATAGCCGGATCTGGTGTTACTTTATCATAAATTTCATAATTTTTTATACCCATATAGTCAATCCATTTTTCGTATATCTTACTTTCAGTAGTTGTAATTATTAATGACTTATCGGGATATTCATATTCTTTAGCTGCATTTTTACCATAAGCAATTTTTTTTGGAATTAATATCTTCCACACATGGTTTCTAAGTATTTTTCAATTTAAATATTTATGTCTTAACGTTTGATTTTTTTTCTCTGTATCGGTAGAATAGAACAATCTTAAAAAGTTGCCATTAAAATAATTTCAGAATAAAAATTATATTGTTTGTAATATGGAGTTTTACTTTAATGTTTCCCTTGTAAAATAATGCAGTTCTTTTTTACATTTGCAATAACTGTTTAAAATTATTCAAATATAGAATATATTACTACTCATACAAACAGAATTTGTGTATTTCAGATTTAAAATAGACATTATAAAGTTGTAATTGCAATAAATATCAAATATTTTGTTTTTATTTAAAATAAAATACAGAATATCGATAACAATATGAATTGATAGTGAGATAAATGATAGCAGCATTAAATCAATAATAAAAATACAAATTTAAAAGCGAAATATATTCAAAATATATAAAAAAGGTTGAATAGTTTTCAGTTTTTGAATATTAATTTTTAATATATAGTTTTGTATTTGTATGATGTTTCATCATAAATATTATAAAAGTTAAAATTTTTAAACCTTTAATTTGTCTTGATTTGTAGTTTGTATGAAGAGTTTATATTTATTATACTTGTTATTCAGACATCTTTATTTTCTATATCTTTTTTTATTTTATTTAAGATAGTCCAAAAAAATATACGTAATAATATTACTTCAAGTAATAAGGTTTTAGATGATAAAATAGATAAACTTACCATAACAATCAACAATCTTTCCGATGTATTTTTGAAAAAAAACGATATGTATTATGAAAGTTCATCTTTACAAAAAACTTTGTCAGAGATATATCTATTACTTGAAAAAGCAAATTCTACTCTAGTGAAATTTGATAATGACAAATTACATACTAAAAATAGGAGTAGTAATGACAATTCAAATAATGATGATTTTAACTCATCTTCATCTTCACCTTCCTCCCATTCTTTGGCATCTAGCGGTCTCACATCAAATCGATTGGAAACTAATATGGATAAATTCAGGGCTTTAAAAGATGAAATAGAAAATGCTGAAAATGATGACAAAGATAAAAATACTAACGAACAAAATACTCATCAAAATTTTGAAAATAATTCTGTAAATGAATTGAAAACATTGGAAAAGGAAATATTGATTGCATTAAAAAGATTGGAAAAAACAAACTCAAATTTTGATATAAAAAAAGGAAAAAAGGAAAACTAGTATATAATGTACTTTTCTATATCAAGGACCTGTTAACTTAACGGATTAACCCCGATCAAAAGAATTAGCAATCTAAATTTGATGTGGGTGCGTACTGCACATTGTATGAAAACAAATAACCTCATTGTCGTCATCAATATCATCCATATTTATAGAATGTTTTAATTCACATTCTTCTTTCTTATATGGGGATAATACTCGTCAAAGCCTTCTGCGGTTCTATCATTTAGATTGCATTACTCTTTCTACAACTCTCTTTTCATTCTATCTATGAATGTAACCGATGTTCAAGAGATAGAGAACTACATGCTTTAGGACCAAGTACCGCCATACAGAATTTACTGTATGTGTATATACATACGCGTCTCTGCCATGCCACTCCCTATTAACGATTTAAAAAAAGATTTTACTACTACTACTAGCATATTCCTTTCTGTAAATGGAGTTGAACCTCTCCCAAAACTACTATGAATAGGTTCTATCGCACTCATATCCATGCTTCAGTACCACCTATTTTTGTATATGTTCCATCAATCAGAATACATCTATCCTATTCTTTATGGATAGACCTGTTTGAATCAAACTTTTGTACTCTTTCTTATATTTCTACAATGACTTTTTTTCTACAAATGGATACAAAGCTTTAGCTAGCTATATTTCTGAAACAAGCCTAGGAAATAAGTATAAAGAATGCATACATACATATAATAATTACCTTGGTAGATGTCCTTTGGCGTTCAATGATTACCTTAGAACGTATTGATGCCTCCACATCTATAGATCCATCACCTTAACTTAGCACGTCTAGAAAAAACATATCAATATTATTCATTTAATATCTTTAGTAACCCTTTATCAATAACTATATAGAAAAGTCGATTGCAATGGATTTTTTATCAAGTTCAACAATACCTAAAATGGTAAGCAATACCCATTTGTCCTTTGACATACTATCTATAAATAAAAATACAAAAAATATAAATAAAAACTAGTCACCAAAATAGAACATATCCTTAACTATTTAAAGACTACACAATAAAGTAGATCCATTACTCAAAATGTAAAAATCCATAAATGAACCAGCATATTAAATATATAGATAATCATCCTCGGTCTCAAAAATCGCTTTATTTTTAATAGATGCATGACAATAATTTATCTTTAATAAAAGTTTAAGGAATTTTGATTGATTAAATTAAATGTACCTCATGTATTGTTATTAACCCATGATCATCTACCATTTTTTTTATCTGAGGAAGCAACGGCTCTATTTTTGATCTTTCTTCAACAATATCAATCATCATAGGCTGATTGATTGTTAGTCCTTCCAAATGAACCGTGGATTTTCCGCTCTTGCCAAATCCATCAATACCTAACCATACTGTCGCTCCAGATACCTTTGACATCTTTAAAAATTCTAACAAGACTTTTTCTAATCTTTTTCCCTGTATTTCATCATTCTTTTTGATTCGAATAGTTAAACAAAGCATTAATTGGCTTACCATGATGATTCATTGGTTGCCGGAGATATTAGAATTCAGTCATGTTATTATAAATTAGGAAATACAAAATAATATCACATTTTCTATGATATTTATTTGGATATTACGCGTTCGCACAACATCACCATAATTTAATTTTTCAAATATAATAATAATATGCAATCAAGGTGTACTTTGTTGCGTAACTCAAATTAATTTTATAAATGATGGCTTTGCTATCATATTGCAAATCCCGACTCTATATTTTACATCTTGAGCTTATATGGTATTTAATTGTGAAAATTGAATAGCACAATAAAGCATAATATACACAAAAACTAAATACACCAGATAAAGAACATTCATACTGATAGATAGCCAATCATCAATATTACCAAATTCATTAAACGAGACTTTGACAATATAAAATATCATATATTTATTATACATCTTTTAAAAGGATCTATTAATTATGATTGATATATTCTAATGTGATATAAAATTAGTTATCATTGATAAATGCAAATTAAATATTAATGCGCTACACTACAATCCATTTTTATTAAATTTTTCAGTTTTTTGTTTATGGCCGAATATAAAAAATATTTTTTATCTAAATAATAATGTGCAGGTTATACTTGATCACTAATTCCAACTGATTGTAATGAAGTTTTATTCCCACTGTAGTTGTCCAAAATGGATGATGTTTGAACCGTCGGAGCAAATACATCTATTCTATTATTCCCTTCATCTACAACATATAAGATCCCATGCAAATCTGCGGTAATATCGATAGGATTATGGAATTGTGCAGAGATTTTATCCCCTGTATCCAAAGTTGTAATAACATTACCGTCGCTGTTAGATTTTTGTATACGTTTATTTCCACTATCAGCAACATACACATTTCCCGATGAATCTATTGCTATACCGTGAGGATTAGAAAACTGCCCATTGCCTGAACCACTAGATCCCCATTGTTTGATGAATGTACCGTTGTTGTCAAACTTTTGTACACGACCAATATAATCATCAGTAACATATACCTTGCCTGAAGAGTCTATTGCAATGCCAGATGGATATATTGATTGCCTGTCTCCCGATCCCCATTGTTTGATGAATGTACCGTTGTTGTCAAACTTTTGTACACGATCATTATTAGAATCAGCCACATAAACTCTATTTGAAGAGTCTATTGCAATGCCGGACGGATTAGAAAACTGCCCATTTCCTGAACCACTAGATCCCCATTGTTTGATGAATGTACCATTGTTGTCAAACTTTTGTACACGATCATTATTAGAATCAGCCACATACACATTTCC
>JAICXY010000091.1 GCA_025934495.1 Candidatus Nitrosocosmicus sp. | reverse complement strand
TTTCCATATGCTGACATGACTCCTTTTTACAAACCTTTGTAATGCTTTAGCAATATTTCTATAAGAAAGACCATCAAGAAAATAGAAGAGATACAAAGAGAGCAATATCTTTTGGCGTAGTTAGTCTTTTGCCTTTGATATTCCATTATTTATTATAGTATCTTTATAGCTATAGATTTGTCTTAAGTTAACAGAGCCAATATAGATCTATTAATTTTTATAAGCGATGAACTCAAAATATCTATGAAAAAATTTATCGAGCCTTTTGATAAACGAAATAGATCGACTAATCCTGAAAATGGCACTAGAAGGATTGAAAAAGAAACAGATGGAGTAACACACCTTCAAATATTTTATAATGGAAGTTGGCGCCATGATCATAGATGTAAATTAAAAACTAATAAAGAATGTACTATCGGAGTGTAGTCATTGATCATTATTACTTTCATCGATGATAACAGATAAACCTAAAAGCTAAATATTCTTACTTTAGAGTCATCAAACATAACTCGATCAATATATACAAATTAATTCAGGAATATTTTGTTTGCTTTTTACAGCGAATAAGTCCCTTAATTAATTTGATTTTCATCTAGAATATTTTTTGTCCGAATGTCATAATTGCCAATATTTTTTTAATTACGGATTGCAAAAAGAATAAGAAAAGTAATAATTGTTTTGCATAAAAAAGATTATCGGTACATATATTTAGCTTTAGTAGGTATGAAATAAAATATGAAAATAATAAATAATTGGTTAAAAGGTAAGATATAAAATTTATAATACATATAACCTATCAAATGAAACTAATTTATTCCTTAAGTAAGTAAAGTAGGATATGGTCTTGAGACTAGATAATAAATCCCAATGTGGATGCCTATATTTGGATTCTTAAATTACGTTATCATAAATTGGTTTGTCTATGTATCATCATACGATTTGATCTTTGCATTATTTTTAGATTTCTTAAAACTTTCCTTTGAAACTATATCATTTTCATATAATATTTGTTACCAATTTTAAATTTCAATCATACCAAAATAAACAAAACAAATGATTTTTTTAAATGTATCTTTCACATCATCAAAAAATTTTAACTTATAAACAATATTTTTTCTAAAACTGGCTTTTTATGCAATGTTATACAATAAATGCCAGAATTAAGAAAATCCAAAAGATAAAATTATTTTTGTATTGATGAGATTTAAAATATAAAAATTTTCAAATAAAATAATAACAAAGTAACAAATATAGTTCCAAGACTTAATATCTTTAAATATTTCTCATAGGATTTAGCTTTGCTTGGATTTAAATCGTTTCTCTTATATTTTTTATATGGTCGAGAAAGTTTTATTTCAATGTAACTTAGTATAAAGGTAAAAGAAGACACCAATATAGAAGTTATTGTAATAGAGTTTGTTTGAATTACAAATCCAGCAAGGCATGGTAGCACACCCCAGGAAAAAGAAAACCAAAAATCAGTATGAAAAAACCCATCAAATAATTCAAAATTATAGGCAAACAAAAAGAAACCTTCTAAAATAGCCACTATTAAAAGCAAAGGAGTAAAATAAACAATATAATAAATACCCAACAAATAAGAAACAAATAAACTAGAAATTATTATTAGCCAGCTTTGCTTTTTGGAGAATATATCTCCCCAGGGCTTTATTTTTTTAGAGCCCATATTGTCAGCTATATGTGCAGCCACTCCTAATGACATAAAATAGATTATACAAATAGCAAATAACCTTTCAAAATTTATATTAGGATTCAGCAATCCGCCCAAAACAACAAATGATAAACACATCCCTGTATAGGGCAAGAAAAGTAACCCTATGAAAATTTTAAATTTTAGAGGACCAAATTTGGGAACATACCATTCATTGATACGTGAATCGTTATTCATGGTTTTTTTGCCGAAACTATGGCTGCTGTTTCTAATGTGAGTGTTTCAGAAGTTATTTGCGTAAATCCATGGTTTATTAAAATTTTGGGCAATACATCATACCAGTCTGTGGACATTATCAAAAAGTCAAGTTCTTTAAAAACTTTAGACCAATTTTTTAACAACTTACCGCTTAATCTAAGTATTTTAAAGTAAATTTTCCACATTTCACGAAAAATTAGCCGAATTGGAAAGATGAAATCATGTAATATAATTATTCCTCCGTTTTTTAGAACTCTAAAACATTCATTAATAAGATGTGGCAAATTAGAATATTTAGGCAAATATGAGCTAATTATGCAATCAAAGTAATTATTTTTAAAAGGCAAAAATTCTGCGACACCATTAATACAAAAATAATCTGAATTCTTTGTTTTCAATATTTTCAGATATTCATAAGTTAAATCCATACCAAATACAACATGGCCTTCTTTTCCCAACAAAGATGAAAGGATCCCCGTACCACAAGCCAAGTCCAAAACTGATCCTTTTGTAGATATTTTGTTTAACATTTTTGTCTTCCAAGAATAATCCTGGCCAAAAGTTGCAAATTTAACTAATTTATCATAACTTGAGGCATTTGATTCCGTGAAAAAATTTTTGGCATATAAATGACCTGTATTTTGCTCCATTATTAATTTAATTATATATGCATTAAATTAAAAATTTTAAGGTCGATAGTCTGGTTTGTTATAAAATAAGTTCAATAATTTCTTTTTAAAATATCATAAAATAGCATATCGACTCCAAATTCAATATCGTAAATAACAAGTCTATCATTCATAGTTATATGGTGATTAGCCTATTTTAGGTTTTTAAGCTACAATCTACTAACTGAGGAATAAAAAAAGATAAAGAAGACATTGTTGCAATCACTGAACAGGTTCTGAATACCAAAGGTATGGAATGTGATGCAACAATATAAGATTTCTCAGGATAATTTAAAAGAAATATTGGAAGATGTAAGACAAATTCGCAAAAAGAAGAAGAAAAAAGATAAAGAAGTAGAAGTATCAATAGAAAAACAGATTGAGTTCTAAATACCCGTTTTGGCCATTTTATAGTGGCTTAGGCTTTGCATTATTTGGAATAATACTAATTGTATTAAAATCAGGAATTAAGCTATCGTTTATTTTTTTCATAATTGCTTTATTTCTCTTGGTAATATGGGCATATATGATTATTAGTATAGACATTAAAAAAAATAAAAGAAAAAGCCAAGTCTGCATATGCGTCATTTGTAACCACGAACAATCAGAAATTTGCATAGAAGAGAAATGTCCATGTTGTGTAAATATGAAAAATAATGTAGTTATTGGACATTCCAATAACTACCTTCAATAAGAAATAATCGATTAAATACTCAAAATAGGGGATGGATTGGACATTTCGTTTTTGGTATTAGAGTACAATTTCAAATGGTTAAAATTTTTTAGTTATTACAATATAGTTAATTTATCAACACAAAAAAAATCATCAGATACCACACATGATTTATTTATACGGAACACCTACTGCAACTATGATCAAATTTTTTGATAATATTGCAATTATTGCAAATAGTAAAATTATCATTCCACATATTATATTGATGATATTATTTCTAAACTACAGAATCCTTCTCTCAATATCAAATGAAATAAAAAAATTGAAATTGTCCTAGAATGAACAAAAAATTGAAATTGTTTACATGTATTTTTGTTCTTCCATTTACATTTACAATTTTTCTATTTCATTTTTTTCCTACTGCATTAGCATATTTTAAAGGAAATTTCCCATATAATAATTTTAAAGAGGTGAGATATCTATTCGATTTGACTCCCAGAATAAATAAAACTAATGACTTTTCTAAACCAAATTATAGTATTCCAATCCAACATCTAGGTAATCTAAAAATAGGGTTTGTTAAACCAATATTTACTGATGCAGCATATAATAGTAAATTTTACTCATTTTATGTCAAACATGCCCACTCGTCTTCTAAATCTAATGTAACAAAGGATCTCAACCTTCTAAATAGCAAGATATCCAACCGCCAAAGTGGAACCCTGCACAATGTTTTTGCAATGGTTCATTTAATTAGAGATATAAAATCAATTGCAAACCAAACACAAATAAAAATCCTAACAGATATCGATATAGATAAAGGAAAAATATTTGACAACCATTCCTTAAATTTGTTCAATATATTGATTTTAGGGCATCAAGAATATGTAACTCAAAAAGAATATAATAATTTAAAAAAATTCGTATCAAGTGGAGGTAAATTGATTGCACTAGACGCCAATATTTTCTATGCAGAAGTTAAGTATTATGATCATAACAACACTATTTCTTTGGTCAAAGGCCACGGGTGGGCATATAATGGCAAAACAGCTTGGAAAAGTATTGGCGAAAGATGGGAGAGTGAAACAAAGAATTGGTTTGGTAGTAATTATTTATGTTATCTCTGTATCAAAACATTTAGAAGCAACCCTTTTGATTATTTACCCCACGAAGAGCAATATATTACAAACCCAAAAGATGTAATCTTGCTTAATTATAATCCAATTGAATTACCCAATGCACCAAAATCAAACGTCATTATAGCTATGTATGAATTAAAATATGGCATGGGTAAAGTTATTGCTTTAGGGATTTACTCAGATGATATTATAAAAAATGAAAATTTTGATAAATACTTTGTGAATGTACTTTTTAGAATTTTCCAGTATTGATGAGTATCCTTTCCATGTTCAACGAAAACGAAATGAAAACCCTTTCAAAAAAATTCTTATCGAAATAAACCTCAAGTATAAGTTTTTAAACTGGAATTTAAATGCGTGTATGTAAAAGTAAAGCCAGAATGTTCGATATGTTAAAATAAATTTTATAATCCAGTATGACTTTAATTATAACCAAATTATGAAAATAATATTCAAATAAGGATTGAGTACGAAACTCGTAAAATATTCAAAGATTTAGAATAATTTTATTTTCATCATTCATTATTAATACTAAATATCGTAAGATTCTGAAACATCACATATAAACACTTTACCTTGAAAAGTTCCACTTTTTTTAATTGCATTAATAATTGTGTCAACTTTAGCATCAGGAACGATTGTTTCCACTCTAGTTCTACGTGCAAATGGTGGGGCAAATTTTTCTTGAGTGACGTATTCCTTTACCTTTCGTTCTGAGAATTTTTTTTCAAGTTTTCCCTGACCTACGATATTGAAATAGGAAATACCATCAACATCATTTTCTTGTAATACTTGTATAAGAGGATTAAATCGATTTTCCGGAATATATATAATTAATGCTTTCATAAGATTAAATTAGATTAGATTTATTCGAATATTAAAATTTTTTCATAATTCTTTGAATAATTTAAATTTTGAAGATCATACATCCATCCAGTAATATTTTTATCCGCAATAATATTTCTGTTTGAATATGACAACATATGATGCTAAAGTTAGTCATAATTAATAGAAAAATAACTTACAGATTGTAATAACCTCAACGATAATATCTACAATTTTAATCAATTCTAAAAAATACTCTATTAATAAAATTATGTTTTATAATTAATTTAATACAAATTTTAAAATAAATCGTTTTTAAATATTTACTAGATAGTTTAAAAATTTATTTGTAATAAATTATTACCATGGAAAGATATATTGTTATTTCATCCCTAGTGCGTCTTTAAGATCTATTTCATGATCTTGTTCATTAGCTATAATTTCTCTTAGTTTTTGAGACAAAGCAAATTCGCCGGCCATTTCCGCTTGACGAATTCTTTCTCGATAATTAATAATAGTATCTTGTTCAGCTTTCAAATCAATTTCTAACATAGTTTTTGAATCTTCCGATGTTTCAGCATCCTTTCCTTTGACTGTTGGTTCTCCTCCAAGATAGTCTATCTGCCTGGCGACTTCCAATGCATGGGAGAGTTCCTGAGATGCATGTATTTTCAACTGTTCTGCAATGTCGCCATACTCAGGGCCTTTTAATGTAGCACTAAAAACAACATACTGAATAATCGCTTTATATTCCCTAGCTAGGTCATCATTTAGCCCTCGAATGAGGTCGTCTTTGGTAGAAGAAGATGAATTGGATCCGGGATTAACTGATTGTGGGTTAATACTATTAGACATATGATCTAAATATTGATTTGTAGTTTATATTTTATACGTTACAAAACCTTAAAACTTTTCAATGTATTAAATGAAATAGTACAAAATATAAAGTGGTGTAAAAATAAATTTCCAAAAGTAATAAAAAGAAAAGTTGTTAAATATCATTGTAATGGATTTATTTATTATAAATTGGGTTTATCTTCGGATAATGCAATCAGGTGATAAAAAATACAATAGTATTCAACTAATATCTTTTTGATCCGTCCATTAAAATAACTCTATAGACAAGTTAGCAAGTCGTTATTATATTAAACTAAGATTTTATTTCTTAAATATAATTAAAAATAGATAAAGATGAATGTGGATATATTGACAAATAATTTTACTATGACTTGTCCAAAGTGTTGCATATGCGGGAGCCTTGAGATACGGGAATATTCGTATCTAACATGTAAAAGAGAATATTGTTCTAGAGTATAAATGGATAAAATATAAAGAAAATGAAGAAAAGTTTTTGAGTACATATGGATACTTTAAGCATGCAGGTATTTTCTAATTATGGATATAGACAATAAAAAAGTAAAAAAAAAGTATCTTTTTATTTGCCTATTTGCCAATAAATGTTCCCTGTGGAAACCCACTAATATTTTAGTTTAAATGTAATTTTATAACTAGTTTTTTTAAATAGAAAATCTTGATTTATCACCTTGTTTCACCATTTTGGTAAGAAAATATATTTTATCAAATTCACAATGGGGCCCATAACTGTTGTTCAAAGATTACTTATAGAATGATTATTAACGACATTATTTCAGATATAGTATAACTCAAACTCCAATAGATGAAAAAGGAAATTGGTTATCAGAGGATGGATATTTACAAATAAGATATACGCAAATTATTGAAAAATTCCAGATAAAAAATAACGCAAATACAATTAACATAGTCAAAAATAGAATGTATACTACATATAGGAAAGAATTGAAATTGATATGCGGTAAATAGAGACATTCAGATCATCCATTTCTAGTCAAAAATGGTAAAGTAAAAGGGTCATGGGTCTAAAATTGTCAGTAGAAATAAAGGCACGTGTAAATACCAATTAATAAAACTATAATACCATATCAATTGTTTATTCTTGCAAAAAATAATTCACTGTATACAAAATATTTTGAATACTTTGACTTCCTCCTTTGTATTCTGGTTTATTTTATTTTACATTTGATTATACACAATTATAAAGAAAAAGCAATAAAATCACTATTTCTTTCACCTCTTTAAAAAGCAATCTGTCGATATGTGATCTCTATTTACAATTCGATACATATTAGATGTATATACGCATAAAATAATAGAAATCGATAATAACTCTAAATCAACTTATAAAAATAAAAATGGTTTATATCTATATTTATAAATTACTTCTTGTTACCTATTCCAATTGCACTCCCTAATTGTTTACCGATAGCAGATAAGGGGTTATCCGAAGTTTTATTATTTGAGTGTGTTTGCGATTGTGAAAGATTCTGATCCAAAGCCATTATTGTTTTTATTTGACTTGTTATGGTATTCAAATTTCCTAAAGCATCCCAGTGTACAAATATCATTGGTGGCTTTTCAAGGATTGGATGGTTATGTACTGCTGTTATGTTCCAATCAGAGTGTGACATAGCCAAGAGAATAGGTTTTAATTCTGTTTGCAATAATGCAAATTCTCCCATTACAATCACCATGGGTGAAGAGGGATTTGCGGTACTCTTTGACATATTAGCAGGAGATTTCATAAATTCAACTAGGGAATTTATTGCCAAAAATTTATTCAATACTGTCCCATTATGCCCAATAATTTGTGGCGATTGTCTTAAAATTACTATATCACATACATCTTTGTGTGGATTTTGAAGTGCAACAGCATTTTTACTTATTTTGCCCGGTAAAGAAGAACAATCAATAGCAGATTGATTGTTTCCATTTTGTGCAAAAGCAATATTTTTATTTAAATTACTAGTATCAAATAACATTATCAAAGATAACGAAAATAATGCAATAATTGTAATTGATACAATTTGTTTTGATGAAGAAAATGATAAAGGTGTAGTGGATCTTGATAAATTATTCATACCCGTTTGCTCTTTTCCATGATTAAAAGAATTCATAGTGTAAGAACTAGTATAACATAATTTATAAGGTTCAGTAATTTTAAAAATTAAATTGAATAAACGTGATTTAAAATTAATTTTTAAAATTAAATATAAACTATAAACAAATTCAATATTTTTATCCATTTTTTTTATCTTCAAGGAATGCAAAATATTATCGCCTTCTTTTGGATATATAATACTGAAACTTTAACTTTCAATTTTTTGAAGGTATTGTTATGGACATATACAAATTTATCCATATTTCAACTTTAAGTGTACTCTTTGGAAAGCAAGAATAAAGATTGAAGAATAAAGGTAAGTTTATGAAATTAATGTACTAATCCTGCATCGGTAGTAACCTCAGAAACAGTTTTATATGATTTTTCTTCCAATTTGTTTAACGCAGAAAGTATTTCGTCTTTATTTTGAGTGTTATTTGACCTTTGCTTAACAAATTCAATTATTTTGTTCTTCTCTGCCGGAAAATCCATATCCTTCAATAACTGTCCAATATCGGCAACCAAAGAATAGCTTTTCACAACAACTTCTTTTCGCATTCCTTCCACAGCATTCTGCTCACTTATGACCTTTCCTGTTTTTCCTTCGGTATCATCTTCTTTTGGAATTTGATCCATTTTACCTTCTCGTCTATTTGATTCTTCCATAAAAATATTATATCAATATTATATTTAAATCTGCAATTAAATAAAAAAAGTATCAAAAGAGAATGTCGTATTAACTTGGATTCGACCAACACCATCCTATTATACAACTCCATAAATCGATTTACAATTTTTGTAATGGATCAATCTGCACTTTTACTATAAAATTTCCTTTTTATTTGATGAAATTTTCACTTGTTTGTGAATTCGGTTCCTCTTCCATATTAAAACATGGATTCTATAACAAATTTGGTAAGGTTTTTGCATTAGGTTTGTAGAATAAATCCAAATAGTATATGTATATGTACTGACCATAATTAATAAATTTAATGTGTTCTGTTTGATGGGTTCATAAAGGAAATTAGGCTAATCAAGATATATGTTTTTTCCTTAAATGACATCCAAATAAAAAATCTAATTTTAGATTTTTAAGGTGAAACGGCAAAGATATAAAAAATAGTTTTAGAAATATTTGAAATATTATTTACTTTTATGTCCAATAAGAATCAAGTATTTTATAATAAATTAACCCATGATTAACATATATACATTACCGAGAATTGGATATATATCACCATAATTTATATTGAAAAAGGAACAATTTCAGGTGTGTTGAGATAGCTATTTATTCATTTAGTGTTTATTTTGTCATTTTATCATAACAATCAAATTTTTTAGTTTTTAATGTCATTTATCATAAAAAATATAAAGCTATGGGTTATATTACTAGATAAGATAAACAGTTAAATTGTATCATTTAAAAGGATAGTAGATCTTTTGCATAATTAGGACCATTAGAAAAATTTCTAATGATAGATACATCGTGATCGTAATCAGCAAATTAAAATATGATATTACATAATTTCATCGATAGCCTCAAATTTTGATAGGTATCTAATTATGCCAGAGATCTAGTATAGATACCCAATAATTATTTTGAAGTTAATGTTTAAGAATAATTAGATGATGTTATCATTATTACAATAGAAACAACCATAATAAGAAATTCTATTTAGTTATGATATTCAAATAAACAATGGATAATGACAAATCAATAAAATTTATTAAATCTAACTAATATTTATACTATTTATTTTATTTTATGATAGTACATCTTTTTAACACTTTTTTTAGTATTATTGTTCAAGGTATTACAATAATGCTCTAGATTTCAAAAATACTATTAAGTTATAACTTTATTTAAACATACAGAAATTCAATACCATAACATCATACTTTCAAATAACGCATACATAGAGAAATAACGAGATGACATTAAATAATGCACCAAAAGGATGGAAATTAATTTCTACTAAAAATGTATATTCGGATTACCTCATAAACCTATACGAAGATACTCTGGATTTAAATGGCAAAGAAAAAACTTACATAAGAGGAATTAGAAAAAACTATTCAACAATAGTTCCTTTTGTTTCAGACGATGAAATCCTTGTCATCGAAAGCTATAGACACATGGTAGATTCTATTCAGCTCGAAGTACCGTCAGGTTATATAGACGAAGGAGAATCCCCAAAACAGGCAGCAATAAGAGAATTAGAAGAAGAAACAGGCTATAATGCCAAAGAAATTATTTCATTAGGCACCTACACACTGGATTATACCATGTTTGAACAAAAAGGAAATCTTTTCATTGCATATGGTTTAATGAAGAAAAAAGAGCAGTCTCTAGGGATAATGGAAAAAATAGATGTCAAAATAATGAAAACTAACGAAATTAAGCAATTACTTTTGGAAGGAAAGATATTAAATGCAGCATCAATTGTTGCTTTTTATAAAGCTATAGATTTTCATAAAGATAAATTTAGATAACAACTTGATTTATTCTTTTATCTCTTTATTGGAATATTGTAATTTAATTTCAATATCATATGAATTTCAAATTTTCCAATTAAGGATTTTCATTATTGTCTCAATTTTGCGCATTTCATCCAAATACTTTTTTATAGAATTTGAGATCCATCTACATTTATTAAAATCAAAATAAAAAAAGTATCTTTTATTTATCTACTTGCAGTACTGAGGTTTTTCAACGCATATCAAATGATGGGTTCCATATATTGGTGTACTTCCAAAATGATTCTTTACTTTTGAAGGATCCAGCATAATGCTTATTGCACTTTTATCAAATATTTTTATAGTAGTCGGTACATTCGTAACAGGACCTTCTTTCATCGTTATTGTAGATGTTCCATTGATTGTAGTGGAATTACCACTATTTTTTGGTGTCCCAATCATCTTAAAATTAGAAATAGTATGTGTATGAGGCGAACTACCATCTAATTTAATCATATAAAATGTAGCATTTAATACAGGAGATTCAATTTTTTTTGTATTAAAATTGTCTATCTTAAATACACCCGAAACTATCCAAGTAGGTTTTCCTTTTGCATCATTTTGTATACTAGTAATGGCACCTTTAAGTGAATGGCCATTTGGATTATTAGTAGTCGCAGTATCGATGGCAAAAACATTATTATATACAGGCATTATAGCCAAAATCAATCCAGCAAATGCAACAAATGCAGACATGATTATTGAGTTTGTATTCATTAAGTGTGCCAAGGCTTTTTAATATAAAAGGGTTTTTCATCAGGGTATTTGAAAATTTAAATTAAGTAAATTGAATACATTAATAAAAGAATAAGGACTCAAATCATAGGAATAATGAATTTTATCTTTAGGTAACCTATAAGATATCGATTAGATATTACAAAGTAGTTTTAAATATGCAAAAAACTATTACTCACTTAAAGATATGCTGAATGAAAATAGGGATCCGATATCTTTTGAATTATTATCCGCCCATGTTTTATCTAATTCCTTAAAATGGAAAGCAAGTGTTTTACTACTAAACCCTTTCATTGTATTTCTAAATTATAATTATCTATCTGAATTGCAGTGCTAGATGCCTTCAAAGATTCAAAGAATCTTGTTAATTGTGATGTGACTTGGGCAAGTCCTATTTTCAAAGCAACTACAGATATATGAAATTCTCCGCTCTTGGAGAACATAAGAATTAATAAAGTAAAAAAAGATAAAGTGAGAACTATTAAATAAAAAAAAGATGCTAAAGCATACTTTTTGTTTTTATCCATGCTATTGCGCCAATAAATACTAATCCAACAAACAATATGACTGCAATCCATTTTGGAATTGGTTTGTATGGTGAATCTATTTTTTTTCCATTGCGGTCATACGTTTTCATTTTCTTACTATCTAAAGAGAAGGTTGTTTTTCATATCTAATAGTTATTAGGATATCTTCTTCTATACTAATGATCCATAATCAATATAAATAAATCAATGTGATTATTTAAAAGAATCTTTAAGTAATATGATACTTATATCTAGTAATACTTTAATGTTTGATTAAAATAGTATTATTTAGTATTATAGAAGAGTTGATAGTAACAAATTTGGAAAGAGAAGAAGATAAATTTGAATCAGGAATTACATTAAAAACATATGAAAGATATGTATGTTAATTATCGGAGACCTATTTTATAACATGATAGGTTAAAAAAGGAGATTAAAATCCTTTCAGGAAAGGGGATTGCTGATGCCCGCGCCTATAGGACTGACTTCGCTATTAATATTCTTTCTACTGCCGACTTTGGCGGGGGTATGGCCTTTGTGACCCATATTGATGTCATTGTGCTATAAGATGTAATTTATGCGATGGTGGCTGATACCCTTTGCAAATATATCATGTGTTAATTCTGTGGGTACAAGCTCGCTTTACATTGTTGCTACTCCTACTACTATTACAAATACTGATAATTTATTAAAAAACTACGCATTATTTATTATAGGTATAGTTAACCAGATTAATTTTACATACTGTTCATGTAGATCATTGAAATAGCATTTTTTCTATGTTCATTGGAAATTAATGAATTCTATAGGTAAATCATTAATAATATTGTGTTAGTTATTACTAAATTATTGTCAACAGAACCACTATTAGCACCTGTTGGTATATTTATAACACAATCTGCAGATGCGCAATCATCATCATTTCTGGGTGGTTTAGGTTTGAGTAACCTACCGGGACTAAATTTACTAACAGGATCTCCAGATCCAGCAGGTCCCAAGGATCTTGGACAAATTGATCTTTTGCATAATTATTTGCAAACAGCTTTATGGTCTAAAGTTCCTCATTAACCTGTTCTCTCTTTGCTTTCATACTATAATTATTTAAAAAACCACTACTACTGCTTTTCAAATCATTCACTACTGGCTTGACAGTGC
>JAICXY010000186.1 GCA_025934495.1 Candidatus Nitrosocosmicus sp. | reverse complement strand
TTTGATATATCAACATCAAGGATTTCTTTATGTTTTGGTTCTATGATAATCCAAAGCCAGATTAATTCAGAAGAACCTGCCTTTATGGCAGTTTCATCAATGATATACTCTTTGATTTTCCTTTTCCTTAGATATTTCCAAAGCTTGTACTTTTGAATCCAGTTCCAGATAGAAACGTGGCTTATTTTTGCTATTTTTAAAAATGATAATGCTTTGGAGGTGTTTCTAAATGATAAACCAAGAAAGTACAAGTATAATCCATAACCGATGATGTTTGAGGGCGTTCTATTTCTAGTATACATATGATATATGGTTGTTTTAAAGCTATAGATTTTTCCTTAAGTTAACAGAGCCGGTAAATATGATGAATCTCTTAAATATTTGGAGAAAGCTTTGGAACTCGATCCAAAATTTTTGCCTGCTATTGTTAATAAAGTAGTATATTACGTTTGACTGGCAATTATGAAGGAGCTATCGATTTTTATGATAAAGCCATTTCTATAGATCCTGATTTCCAGCTTGCATTAATTAATAAACAAAAATTATTGAATAGCCTTAAAGGTAAGTAATTTTTTAAGAGATGAAACTTTACATCATATTTGAATAACAAAAAATAACATTCAACAAGTTTAAAATACTTATTAACTATTTTCTATTTTTCTATAATAATTGTATGGCTATGATTATGATAGAGGAATAGATATTTCTGGTAATTCAGGTGATGTTATAGGTGTTGGTATTAGCGGTGATGGTAATATAATTGGTAAAAATATTACAATTGGTGGTAGCATTAACATCAATAAAAATATCTTGGATAATACAGATCCTCAATTTAAAAATTCTATTGAAGAGTTTGAAAAAATAATAAATGAAAAATTAAAAGGTATTCCAGTACCAGAAGATAGCAAAAAATCTTTACAGGAAAATGTTGAAAAACTAGCAAAAGAAGTTAAAGATGTAAAACCCGATCAGGTATTACAGGACGAAGATAAAGTTGATTCTATAAAATCATATATGATTAATATAGCAGATAAAATTGTTGAACTATCTCCAGATATAGCTGAATCTATCGCTTCTATAACTCCTCTGGCCCCATTTAGTAAAGTAATTGGAAAAGGTACTGGTTTTATTGCAGATAGAATAAAGAAAAAATTACATGGTCAATAAAAAATAATAAATTTAAATTTAAAGTAGATGAAATAATTTAAATCCGCCTAATAATTCGGGTAATAGTAGCAGAGATATTATTGGTGTAGGTGTAGATGGTAATAATAACATTATTGGAAAAAATATAACCATTTTTAAAAATGATATTTTAAATGAATGAATATGGTTTATCTTTTAATTCGTCTATACCAGTTTATCAAATCGACTCTCTCACTTGTATATCCTCTACCATCTTAATTTGTGTAATTTTCTTTCAGATATCTTTTTGATGCTTCCTGACCATCAATTCTAACACACCTAATAAGTAGAATCCTTCTTTTACATCCGAATCTATCTCTTTTTTTATAAGCATTGTTTATCTGTTCTGAAAAAATACCCAAAGTAGACAATAATATACAGAAAGGTTAAGTAACTAAGCTAAATGTATTTAGGATAAAATTATTTTACTACAGTATGAATTTGTGTTAGTCACTATAAAATAGGTTTTGATATTAGTGTAGGACTGTTGATCAACAAATAATGAAGGCAATAACAAAAATAATATGGAATGTGCTCTTTTTTCTGCGGGGTAATATGAAAAAGAGGAGTGTTGCTAAAATTGTGCAGTAGATTTGTCGGATTAACCTATTTTTGCTTATTCAATTTCATTTGATTTTACTATAACTATTTCTATATCTACGAAATTAATTGATTTTTAGAGATATTGGAATTAATAAACATTATACTTATATATTTTTAATACGAATTAAATTGATTGTCTAAAGGAGATAATACCATTGAATTCATTCAACGATATTAATAACAGAGTGTATGATTGGGATTCAACAATTAATATATGTAATAAACTAAAGGAAATGCTATCCTCCCATCCACAAGTATATAAAGATAGAGAACTTTGCAAAAATTTACTGCATGATCTGAATATAGGGAATAAACATAAAATATCTTCTCTGAAAAAGGTTTTAGAGTCAGGATTTGTTGAAAGACTTGCAGAAAAAGGTACCTCAAACATCGAAGATTTTTTGGATAATGTGAAGGAAAAAATTTATAAAGATTATGGGACTGAAAAAGAAGATTCGGATTGGGCAGTTGATTGTTGGGCATTTTCGTTAGAAAGAATAAATGAAAATTTATTGAAAACTTTGACTATTCCAAAGGCAGTAGGTGCACCAATAAAGACAGATGTTGTTAATGTGTCACCTACTCCTAATGTTAAAGCTCCTGTGACTCCTAATGTTAAAGCTCCTGTGACTCCTAATGTTAAAGCTCCTGTGACTCCTAATGTTAAAGCTCCTGTGACTCCTAATGTTAAAGCTCCTACACCGGGAGCGAGATTCAATACAAAATATTTGATACCTATTCCCATTGCTGTTGTATTATTGGTAGCAATAACCTTGTCATTCTCTAATGCAAACCAAAACCATTCTTCGCCTTCATCTGCGTCTACAGATACTTCGCCTTCATCTGCGTCTACAGATACTTCGCCTTCATCTGCGTCTACAGATACTTCGCCTTCATCTGCGTCTACAGATACTTCGCCTTCA
>JAICXY010000106.1 GCA_025934495.1 Candidatus Nitrosocosmicus sp. | reverse complement strand
GTGTCTTCTGTAAAGTGGAACAGCATCGTAAATGAGCTGATGTTAAAGGCATCGATCTATAACTTGTTTATGGACAAGATGATGGCATGATGCAATACTAGTCTAATTGGTTGTATCCAAATTAGTTATTCGACAGAGCATATCATACTATATTTAAAAGAAAAATCAATTCATATCTTGCATACAAAACAATGTAAAATAATGGCAAATATAAAAAGTTTGAAAAATTAAATAATATAATTTGTAATAATGATCCTTTTTTTTATTTAACTTTTTTTGTCCAAATCTTATTCTGGTCTTTGATGAATCTTTTAAAAATAAATCCGATTTAATTATCTGTTGGTTTAAACAAGAATTTACCGATTAAAAATTCAAAGTATAATTAATAGATTTTCAGAAAATGAAAAAAATCATTGTTTGCAATTTACTTTAATAAAAAAAGAGGGATAATGTCAAATATTGTTTATTTGTCTTATTGCTTTATTGCGCGATATTTTTCTCTTGTGCTTCTTTTTCCAGACATTGTTTTAACATATTAAGATGCTTTTGCTTATCATTTTTTATTTCATTCCATATATCTACTAAATGATTTCTTCCATCGTTTTTGGCATCTTCTATATATTTATCAACGGTAGAATAAAGAAAATCAGCTTCTTTTCCTAATGCGCTTAGAATATTGTATGTAGAATTCTCTAATTTTGTGTTCTCATTTTTTGTTGCTGACGATGATGATGTGTTTTGGTTATATGATGAAGACATTAGTATTTGATAATTAACAAATTATTTATACTACAAATATAGTATTAATTTTTTTTGAGTTGTTATTATAATAGAAGACATCTATAATAATTAAAATCCCTCAAATATCAATATTTTTTTATTTTTCTGATTGTATTTATAACGTTTGAATTGAAAGTGGCGATAAAGGCTAACTATTGATAAATAAAAGCACGTTGCAAAAGTGAATTTTTGTATGATATTATATAACAAAACGTATATTCCATTCTTTACCTAGATGAATATCATACCCAATACTCATAAATTAATTAAGAAGATGATTGTGTTCGCTATATCAAAAAATATTATCAAAAACTGTGTGATATATAAAAGATTATGGCATTTTATTTATAGTATCTTTTTATTCAAATCTTCTTTGTTATTTCAGTGGAACAAATTATTATTTAATATATTATTTAATTTACAGATATAAGAAAAAGGCTTGTTCAAATATTTAATTTATATTATATATCCATCTTTTAAATTTTTATTAAATAAACATGTTTCTTTTAAGAACTTGATAAAGAATACTGGATGTAAAATTAGAGCATTGAAAATAAAATTACATAACATCTTCAATGATAAAGGTAATTTAAATTAGCATCATTTCTTTAATTTAAAAGGCAAATCGATTAAACAGGTATCTTTTATCTGCAATTCACTAACTTTAATTAATATAATGCTATTTTTATTGAGATGGTACATGTCTCAATAATGGCCTCACATGAGCAAGTAAGTGCTACAGATTTGCTTAAAGATGTTATAACTATGGAAGAAAATGGAATGCAAAAGTGTTGGACAAGTGATCATTATATGCCATGGTGGCATGATGGGGGGTATGCCGGAGCTACTTGGCCATGGCTTGGTGCTGCTTTAGCCAAAACAAACAATATTATTATCGGAACCGGTGTTACTGCTCCAATATTGCGATATCACCCTGCAATAGTAGCTCAGGTATTTGCAACTTTGGGATATATGTTTCCTGAAAGAGTATTTTTAACTGTTGGCACTGGAGAGGCCGTCAATGAAGTGCCAGCTGGGAATCAATGGCCTTCAAATGTGGAAAGATTTGAGAGATTAAAGGAAGCTGTGGATATCATAAAAAAATTATGGAACGAAGAATGGGTTGATTACAATGGAAAGTATTACACATTAAAAGATTCTAATCTATATACAAAACCACAAAAACCAATTCCTCTTTATATAGCTGCTATGGGTCCTCAAACTGCTAAATTTGCAGGAGAGCAAGGTGACGGCCTTGTAACAAATGAAGTAAATGTTCAAAATCTTAAAGATAAGATATTGCCTGCTTTTAAGGCCGGAGTAGAAGAAATATCTACATCAATGTCTTCATTATCCGAGTCCAAAGGAAATAGTGCTAATTATGATAAAAATCTGCCCAAAAAAAACTATGAGGATATGACAAAGGCAGTTTTCATACCTGCATCATACGATGAAGATAAACAAAAAGCATTAAAATCTATTTCATTTTGGAAAGGTGCAATGATAAAAGCTTTTTTTAAAGTTGATGTTCATGATCCAAGAGAGATACAAGAAAATGGACAGGTAGTTGGAAATGATACGATGGAAAAGATGGCTTTTGTAATATCTAATGCAGAAGAAGGTATTAAAAAAGTAAAAGAATATGCAGATATTGGAATAACAGATGTTGTTCTTATAAATTCCAGTCCAAATAGAGAGAACTTTGTAAAGTTGCTTTCTAAAGAGATTATTCCTGCATTGTAGGATTGAAACTCTTATTTTGATATTAATGTGAATATATTTTTTTGAATAAACAATAAAACTATAAGAATGTAGACTCAAATGTATCTTCAAAATAGAAAAGAGAAAGAATATTTGAATATGGGAAACAAAAAATAAAACAATAACAAGAGTAGTTCTGAAATTCGAGATAATCCTCCTCCCGTTGAAGAATATTCAATATATAAGAAAAAAGAATTTATGATGGATAGAGAAGAACATAAGAAAGAACATAAAAATAAATGTATTACAATTTCAATGAATCCTGATAATTACTATTAAAAGGGAAAGAGGAAAATCATGATGGCAAAATAAATCTTGAGCAACAAGATAACTATTTACAAAATAAAACATCTACTTTAAAAAATACTTTTGAAGAAAAAGAGATAATGGAAAAGACGAAGCAGGACGTTGAAAATAACGCCCGCTTAGAAGCAGAAAGAAATGCCCGATCGATTATTTGGTAAACAGAGGACAAGGCAATTGCTTAAGCTGAAAGATGTTCTATAGAAATGACTCCGCAAGCAGAGGACAAGGCCAAAGAAAAACTAGTTGAAGGTGAACAAAGATGAAGGATAGAAGTGGTTTCAAATAAGATATCAAATAAACTAAATCCAAAAACAATTCATAACAATCCTCATGAAGTGAAAAAATCCAATGGAAAATTTAATAATTATATTTAGAGTATAGTATTTTACTCCATTTGAAATTAGTATTACTATGCGGCAGAAATATTACTTTTTTTCCTTAACTTAACAAAAGACTTTTCAAATAATGATACAAAATTAACTAAAGAATTTGAAAACACAGTTCAAGGAGTATAAAAACAAATATGATAGTCTATAATGTATTTGCTAAATGATCAATTTCTATTAGACTAGCCAATTAATTTTTATTTTTACTATTAACTATATTATAATCGTTTCAAATTAATTATCCTCTTTTCCTATTTAAAATGTATTTTGATGCAAGGGCCATTTCCTCTCTAAAGCCAGTGTAATGCCAGAAGTATTTGTTAATAACCGTTGATATTACAAACCAAATGATACTGTTTACTATAATTGAAAACAAGAATCCATAATAATAAGTGATTATTATTCCTGTTATTGTTCCTCCTATCAAGTATGGTAGTTGGCGTTTTAATATCGATTTTAATAAAGCATCCATAAGTCAAATATTATCAATTAACAAAGTTAATATTTATCAACAAAAATTTATTTTCATTAAATAGGATAATTAATTAATTTCATATTATGATATAGTTTTAGAGTATTATCAAAATTAATAATATGGAATAGATATAAAGAAGGATTTATTGCTATAAATCTATAATATTTGACATGCCTTAAAAATAGATTTTAAAGTTGATGTTGTCGACTTTTTTATAGCCCTAATAGTTTACCAAACAATGATTGTAATCCTTGTGGATTATTATTAGCATGTTCATTCATTATACCTAGAGCATGGTGTGTATATTCTCTTGCCTGTTGTGGATCTTGTATACCTGTTTGTTGTTGAACATATTGTATTAATGGATGATCCTCGTTTAGTTGTCCTCTGTCTCTTTGTCCCAACAGGTTTGACAAAGCTGACTGTATTCCACCCCTTCTGTCATCATCTGAATAATTGTTGCCTTGAGAAAATAACCTGCCAATTCCACCATCGATGCTTCCACCTCCTTGCTGTTGTGTCAAATGACCAATAATTGCACTAATTACAGAGCCTGCCATAGATTGGTCAATACCATGTCTTTGGGATAGTAATCCTGAAAGAATATCTAGACTCATAATTATAAAAAGTTAACAAATTATTTATATCATGAAATTTATTCTGTTTGAATAAGATATTACATTTACTATCCGAATAGATTATAATATTATTCAATTACCTAAATTTCCTATCGATGTCTTAAATTATTATTTCATATTGATTTGTTGAATAATCCGAAAAACAGTTAAAGATATGCGCCATTTGGGGCTGCGATATTACAATTTTCACTGTTTCCGTCATAATTCTACCGCCAAAACGTTAACAAATAACGATAATAAAATCATGTAACAAAGTATAATTCATTATGTTCTTCTTTTGTAATTTCGCTCCTTGTTAATCTTAAATCTAAAATTTGCTGTATCCGATTTTGATTTATTTATATTGGAAGAATTGGAAATTGTTTTATTGTATTTGTTCTGTTAAACTATTATCTTTTATTCTGATTTTATGGATATCGTATGTAGCACCGTTAGACAAATACTTTCTCTGGAAATTTAATTAATCTAGTTGTCAAATAATCTCTGGATGTAATGACAAGCCATATTCCGTAAGTAATAAGGCTAAGGTGTTTTGTGATGTTATTGGCAATTTTTCTCCAAATTCTTACCGAATTTTTAATTTACACAACATTGTTTAGCTTTCCTGTTTTTACATTATAAACATAGCCATGAATTGGAACATTTGGAAAGAATGGCGATAACTTTATCTTTTTTATTTGTTCTCTGACATTTTCTTCTAAATTAGGAAAGCAATAAAATTTTAGACTAGACGCATTGATGTTAAATTTTTCTGAAATTTTTTTTTGTAATTCTTCATCTTTGAATTTTAGCATTCCACAATCAGTATGATTTATGACAATAAATTCTTCTGTTCCCAAGAGCTCATGTGAAATTATGAGTGAACGTATTGCATCATCTGTTGCAATTCCTCCTGCATTTCTAATAACATGAGCATCGCCTAACTTTAATCCTAAAATATCATTTATTGATATTCTAGCATCCATACATGATAATACCGCTATCTTTTTAGATGGAGGGGCAAGTAAATCTCCATCTTTAAAAGTTTCGGCATATTTTTCATTAGCAGAAAGAAAATCTGGTTTTAAACTAGTCATTGTTAATAAAATATATTTATCAAGTAATGAATTTTTTGGTATATGCCATTTCAAACATCGATATACAATAAAAATAACAATAGACAAAGTTAAACAAATGATAATAAAAATAAAAAAGATAAAACTTAAAAATTTAACCAAAATATGATACGTGGTTGTTATCTGTCCTTCTTATTGTAGTTACAATATCGATGTTACTGTAAATTCTATTCAGTTTTTATTTAAATGGTTTAAATAAAGTAATTTAATATTTTCGCTAAAATTATTAAAATCAATTGAACCTATTTGCCTATCATACTCAAACCCGCTTGCCCATAATAATTTGATTATAAATAAGGTCCAACATTCATTAGATTGTGGCAGATGCTGATATAAAGAGCATAAGCGATAACGATGTTCTTCCATTAGATTTATTTCTTACTTTATTTGGCTCTCCTGAATCCAAAAGATAATATCCTAAAAGACTTAAATTTCTTTAACTTTTTTAAGATTGAGGTGATATAAAACAGCAGACTCTATATCCTTTGTGAGCTATTATAAATATCAAGATAAGGATGGTGAGAAGATTGAAGGACGGTTGTTTGCATTTGCAAAAATATCAAAAGGAATGGATAAAAAAAGAGATATCGTCTTCTAGATGCCAATCGATCATTGGATCGTTAATGCCGACCGCTTAATAAGTCCATCTAATATGGGTTGTTATACCTGTTAATTGGTTGGTATTTGGAGCAACTGGATAAAAGTTAAAGTGTGGTGATTAACAGGATATCGATGATTGAATATTGGTATAACGGTATAACAGATTGTGTATGTACTGCACTACCCTCCACTGAACATGTGAATTTAACCGGCCGTTATGGTCATCACATTTATGTGAAACTGCATCAAGTCTGTTGTTGTCCCATCAGGTTTATTGGAGGTAATATTGCCATCATTATTGCCCCAGATGAACAATTTGAGATTGGAGGTAATTCGCTATTATGCTGTGTCCTGATTGAGTATAAGAATATGAACTCATCGACAAAGTAGATACGCTTATCGCAAATAGAACTACTATGGATAAATTAGTGACATTAACATTCAATAACGCCGATAGATAATGGTATATATTTATTTATTGGCTCTGTTCACTTACCAACTGTTCCTTATTGTGAATATTCTATAAACAATCGAAAACAATTGGTTACATTCTTTAGTTTACATTTCTTCTTGCTAAATGGGAAATAATCATCAAATCCTTCGATTCTGCCCTTTATGTACTGCATTGTTCTTTCAATGATGCTTTTCTCAAATGTAGAGTGGATATGATAGTTTAGCTTTAAGAATTTACATGTATATGGATACTACCATGTGTCAACATCTTCAATTGAAATAGGATGACCAGTATCTAGTCGGATGGGGAAAATCTTGTTAGGCTTATATCCTTGACAAATGGGATTAAGATCTAAAAGAGATTAACAAAGATAAAATAGGCCGCCGCCATCTAATACCTAATATAGGTCTTATTTCTCCAGTTCTACGTAATTTATTTTTTTCCATTCTTCAAGCACAGAAAATTACAAATTAATGTATCATCTCTCAATCAAAGAATTTTACAGTTGGACAGTATTGACGGTTGTTTTCCCTTGTTCTTTAAAAAAAATTCGGTTTATAGAAAGAAAATCCTATCATTCCCAATGTTTTATATAATATCCGTCAAGATTGACAAACTGGCCAGAAATTAAAATATCTATAAAAGGTCTATGTTTTATCTATTTATTATAGCATTATTTTTCTCCCGTTATCTTTAAATGACACTTTACTCTAATAAGGTATGAAATCCTATTTATAGAACATATATCATCAAAGCCCTACGGGCCTGTTATTCTATATTTATAATTATGAATCGCTAAATAATAATAAATAATAATTTTACAACCGTTAAAACTTTGGTTTTTTTTAGGGGCCAATACAATATTAACCCATCCGGTCCATAGCATTAATGCATATCAAGTTTCAAATACAAACAATAAAAGATGCAACAACAAATTGCTAAAAATATTTTATAAAAAAATCATCGCAATAGAAGGATGTTAATCATATAGTGACTTGACTTTAAATATCCATATTTTATATCTATAAAATTTTTTATTTGAAAGAATATTATAAGATAAGATAATCGTAGATATAGTTTTTTCTTAATAATATCATATCATTAAATTTAATTTTTTATATACAACCATAACAAAATTCCTTGTTGTAGAAAGAATTTTGTGTATATAATAAATTGTAAAATTAATTATTATAAATTCCCCTTGATTGCTTGGATAAACCAGTCTGGCAACATATTTTTATTTTTCCTTATAAAATAACTAAATGCTGAATCCAAAATGTATGTCTTTGCCCAATCTTCTTTCGATCTTATGGATCTACCATAAGCTTGTATTAATCTTAATGCAGTTTGCCAATAGTACCATTCCTCGTCTAATTCTCTTTTTGCATTGGTCCATTTGTCTCCTTTACTTGGATAGGGAACCTTGGTTATTATTTGAAATCTTGATAGTTCATCCTTTAGGTCAAGGCCGGTATGAAGTGATGGTGAAATAAGTACAGTTGGTTTTGTCGTTGTCATATGTTGGAAAATTACTTCATCTCTTTTTATTTCTGGATCTGTTATTAACAGCCTTCTTGCATTTTCCTTTGATATATTTTCTTTAATAAATGTTAGTTGATCATATGAGGTGGTGTGAATTATTCCCTTATAATTTTTATATAGAGACATGATATTATCAACAACCTTTGAAATTTTGGATTTGATATCAATCGATTGTAAGTTGCTATAGTTAAGATATGCAATATTCAAAGGATAGATGGTTCTGTGCTCCACAGGAAAATCTGATTTGACTTGAATGAACTTTACATCTTCTGGATTTAAATCAATACTTTTACAAAATGCCTTTTTGTTTAAGATGGTTGCACTCATTATCAATACTTTTCGTCCTTTTTCTAATACTGCTTTACAGTAAGATGCGATATCTAGTGGCTTTAATTCTACTTTCTCTACTTTGTAGTTGTCTTTCTTTATATCAGATATTATCCAATTCTTTGGATTTGCAAGCATGCTGTTTATTGTCCTTGTCAATCTTTCTGTATCTTTAATGGCGTCTACAACAATCTCTTCTCCTCCTAGATTTTTTGCTGATTTTTTTGATATGTCATTTTCATCATCAAAAGCATATTTTTTTTCGATTTCAAAATCGCTATCAAATATTTCAGATGCAGATACTATTTTCTTTTTTTTATTTTCCGTCTTTGTCCTTGCTATTTTCTTTGAATCCTCTATACAATAATTATATTTGATATTTCTTTCTAAAGCCAGTAATTCCACGGCAGAACTATTACCAATTGCAACAAGCATTTTTGTTTCAAGATCGATTAGAAAATCAATCCATCTTTCTATATTATCGTAGCCATAATCAATGATCTCTAGATCAGGGACATATTTTTTCCATTTTCTTTTTGATATTAACAATCCTCTAAACTTCACAATTTCTGTTTCTAAAAGATGGCCCTCATCCAATACCAAGAGTTCTCTTTCTTGGAGACTTTTATTGTAAGGTAAAAATGCAAGGAAAATAGAATAGTTGAATATAGAGTGACTTGAAGTTAATGCTATGTTCAATTGGTTAAAATATTCACATGGCTTCCATTCTCTTTTTATCTTTAAATCAGTTATGGCTGACCAATCCGTATATTGTTTTTTATAGTTTTGCTTGGCGCCTGTATCAATAAATATTTCTTCTTCTTTTGTTCTTTCATTAATTAATTTATAATCTTTTAGAAACGTCCTATACTTACAACCATCTCCTTTAAAAAATTCGTTGGACATACAATTTCCGTATTCAACAGTAGTGTGGAAGCATTCATTTGGATCATCTGAAGCACAAATTCCACATCGGTAAACACCATTATCTATAAAATCCTGTTTTAATAAACAAGGAAAGTTGTTCTTTCCTTTTGCCATTCTTATATATGGAAAATCTTTTGAATATTGAGTTTGCAAATCCTTTGTAGAAGTGCATATATAACTTGAGCCTAGGCTCAAAGCGAGGGTTATAGCTACAGCACTTTTTCCAAACCCTGTTGGAGCTTCTAATATAATATATTTATAGCCTAAATTAAATGCATCATATATTTGGTCTAAAACCGTCTTCTGGTTTTCTCGCTGTGTTTTAAAGGGAAAATTCTTTACTAGTTCAGCTTTGCTGATAATTAATGATGATGGTGTTTGTGATGATGGCGATGATGGTGTTATATAATTCAGCTAAGGTCATATTATAATATCATTTTCAGTTTTATAAACTTCAACCATTTTAAAATCATTATTGAAAATTAGAAGAAACTTTTTTTTATTAAATAATATTTTCAAAAGCACTCTATAGATATATAAAAATAAAATTATTCACATATCATGGGTATCGATTGGGTATTCTATAGAGCAAAAATTAGAAAACATCTCATTAGATATTCACAGCTTTGGAGAAATGATTCTATACAGCTAGGGCGATGATGATAATCAGAATTTATATAAAGATATGAATTTTGAAAATCCTTCATATGATGTAAAAAGAGGAATGCCCAAAGATACTGCATATGAGGAATACCGTGAAAAGAAAGATGATGGGACACTAAAATTATTGTTTTCATTCGCGATGTATTCCATTATATAATTATATCTCAAATGGTCGTGATATATAATACAAAATCATTATTGCTATACAGATTAGATTTGAATAATTCGCAAGATTGCAGTATACAAGAAACATAAAACTGGAATTAATTTCCCATATAATATCTATATTGGTTTTCAGTATATAAGGACGTAAAGGAAAAACACAAAATCAAGTAATTTGATAAAGCAGAATACACAAATATTACTATTATTCTATATTGGTAGGTTCCAATCATTGGAGAGAAACATTTGGTGGCAAATAATTTGTTACAACAGAACCATGATGATGGACAAGTAACCATTGGTTTATATCATTTTTCTCAAATACATTAGTTGCATTAACTCCCATCTTGATTGCTTGTCCACTGTCTGAAATTGTTTTGATATTTTCTAAACATACCACCAATGCTATATTATTATTATAAGGTCTTATTTTTGTATTTGTAATTATAAATCTTATCACCTCTGTATTGCTAAATATTGTTATCCAACTTTCTTTTATTGCCAACCACCCTCTGAATAAATCCCAACCTGGATGTATGCAGACAACATCTTCAGTATGCTTCCATAACTTGTCCATTGTTTCTATAGAAAGGTTTTCAAAAGCATCATAGAATTCAATATTAGTCTTGTTTATTTCATTTATAATTTCATCTTTTTGCATTTCTATGATATATGACATTTAGAGTATAATTATTTTCAGAGATAATATTGAAATGACTGCTGAGAGTAACTTCCAGTATATTTTAAATTGGATTATATTATAACAAGGTTTTGTAATCTTTTCCAATCTTACAGGGTTTTATAATCTGAGTATCAATATCCTCTTTCTTTATCCTACAATATACATTATACTGATATTCAAATCCTCGTGGAATTCTCGCTAATACTTTTTCTCTATCTGTTCCTACTATTGTGGATCCGGTATTGTTCAATTGAAAGTCATAATAGATTTCTTCATCAACTATTTCTATCACGCCTTGGTGGATGTCTTTTTTGATTAGCTTGAACTTTATACCATCTATTGGATCTGGTTAAAAGAGCAAATTTGCCATTAGGATGTAGTATAATCCTAGATATACATTAGAATAATATAGCCCTGTAAGTTTAAAGGTAAAAAAATTACTAGTAATTATACGTGCCATTTCTGCAGCCTTAGTAACCAGATTACTTAGAAATCCACTCATAATTTGAAAAGCATTAGCGGTGAAAAGGAAGAGTAACAGGTTAATAATAATGAGTCTTTTTACATGGGATTCATGGAGGCAACAAGCGGTTAACGCTTATACAGAATGCAAGTGGCGACCAGCTTTAAATCAAATATTTTATAAATATTTATGGAATATGGATTTAAAAAAGCATTATAGTAATACAAGTTC